>CAUSIL010000082.1:0-8047 GCA_963531395.1 uncultured Campylobacter sp. | reverse complement strand
GCGGTTTGTTCTATTGCTTTGGTTATCTTGGTTATATCTGGATTGATAATCTATTATCCTAGTTTTAAAACTAAATTTATGCGCGCATTTACTTTAAAAATCAAGGCCAAAGGCTATGCGTTTTTATACAGCCTGCACGGATTTGCGGGCGTTTATCTTTGTTTATTTTTGGCTTTTATGAGCGTTACGGGACTTTACTGGTCGTACGACTGGGCGGCAAAGCTCGTAAATAACGCGCTTGGCGAAAAAGAAATTTTTAGAAAAAAGAGCTTTACGCAGGTGAGGGGATTTTCGCTGGAGGACGAGGCTAAGATAGTAAATTTACAGGCCGCGATAGATATTTTTAAACGGGATAGGGGTGATTACGAGCTTTTTAACGTCATCACGCAAGAAGATGGCGAAAATTTTATGATATTTTACTTTGACAAAGGACTGGAAGAGGACGATAAGGTAAATACGATGACGATAAACGCCGCCAAAGGACAAATTATCAGACACGCGAGGTTTGACGACGCCAAAAGCTCGATGCCAAGGCCTTTTGCGATTCATAAAGCGGTTTTGAGCTTGCATTCGGGATATTTTTTGGGCGCGGTCGGTAAATTTATATTTTGTTTAGCTTCGGCGTCGGTTCTATTTTTCGTTATAAGCGGATTTTGGATGAGCTTAAAACGGCTCAAAAGATAAATTTGATAAAATCGCTCGAAAAAACTGAAAAAGGCTAAATATGCGAGTAATTTTAGATGGATTTGACGGCTCTTTTTTGCCGATTTTGCAAAGCTTCAAGACCGTGATGCCAAGCCTGCGTATAACGGGCATCGAGGAGATCGGCCAAAGCGCCAATGAAGCGCCTGGCGAAGAAAACGAAGGTAACGCAGACGCTATCAACGTAAGCGAGCTTTTTACTCGCCAAGACGAGCGGGACGAGCTTTTGCCTGACGGCTCTTTGTTTTTGCAGGATGATAAATTTGACGCGCGCGACGAGGCTACGGCGGTTAAATTTGACGGAAACACTAAATTTGAAAACGTGCGTCAGGCGATTGACGGCGCCGAATTTGAGCCGAATTTAGCGGCTAAGAGCGAGCAAATAAACGCTTTTGCGCAGGAGCAAAATTTGCAAGAAATGCAGAACACTACGCCGTATCAAGAGAAAAGCCGCGAGGAAAAGGCTATCTTGCAAACAGGCTCTTTAAGCAAAGCGCCTAAAATCGCGGTTCTAGCTAGGGGCGCGCAAACTACCGCTGCGCAAGAAGCTTCTATCTTTGGCGGAGCTACTCAAACGGCTCCGTTTAGTAAAGCTGCTACCTCAAACGATGCCGTAAAAGTGGCTGTTTCAGATGATTTTGCGCAGGCTGCGTTGTTTGATTTTAACGAGCCTGGGCAAAATTTGACGCCGCGCGCCGAGACCAAAGCTGCGCTTGAGCGCAAAAAACACGAAAGCGCGAGTCTGTTTACCGACGAAGAGGTGCGGGCGATATTGGAGCTAAAATAGTGGCTCAAATTTAGCCGTCAAGGCGGTGAAATTTGACGGATAATCAAGTAAAATGCGCAAATTTTACCGCATCCCAAAAAGTAAAATTCGTAATTTTAAATTTTAAATAAAAATTTTAAGCCTAAGCGCCAAATTTTTCCGCTAGTCTCGCGATATTTAGCTATATCTTAACTATTTTTCGTTAAAATCCGCAATTAAAAATTCTCGGAAAAAATATGGAAAAAAAATATAGACCAAACGTTGCGGCGGTCATCCTTGCGCCTTCTTACCCGTTTGATTGTAGGATATTTATCGCGCAAAGATGTGATATGACGGGTATCTGGCAGTTCCCGCAGGGCGGCATAGACGAGGGCGAGACGCCGCAAGAAGCTCTAAAAAGAGAGCTAAAAGAGGAGATAGGCACGGACGAAATAGACGTGCTTAGCGAGTATCCGCAGTGGCTTAGCTACGACTTCCCCGAGGGCACGTCGAGTAGGAAATTTTATAATTTCGACGGGCAGACGCAAAAATATTTTCTAGTGCGGTTGCGCCCTAGCGCGAAGATAAATATAAATACCAAAAAACCCGAATTTAACGAGTATAAATTTATAAACTCAAGCGATGTTTTAGGCGACGTAAACCACTTCAAAAAGCCGATTTATAGCAAGGTTATCGGCTACTTTAAAGAGAAAGGATTTATCTAATGTTAATCGTCCAAAAATACGGCGGCACGAGCGTAGGGACGCTTGAGCGGATAGAAAACGTCGCCGCTAGAGCGATAGAGGCTAAAAAAAGCGGAGCGGACGTCGTAGTCGTGGTTTCGGCTATGAGCGGCGTGACTAATCAGCTGGTGGAGTACGCCGAGCATTATACGAAGGCTCCCGACGGAGTGGCGATGGATATGCTGCTTAGCTCCGGCGAGCGCGTTACCTGCGCGCTTTTAACGATAGCGCTGATAAATTTAGGCTATCCGGCGGTAGGTCTAAGCGGTAGGCTAGCAGGCATCATAACAGATAGCGTGCATACCAAGGCTAGGATCGAGGCGATAGATACTAAGCGTATGAAAGAGGAGTTAAAGGCAGGCAAGATCGTCGTCGTAGCGGGCTTTCAGGGTATAGACGAAAAGGGCGACGCGACAACTCTGGGACGAGGCGGTAGCGACCTTAGCGCAGTGGCGATCGCAGGCGCGCTAAATGCGGATCTTTGTGAGATTTACACCGACGTAGACGGAGTTTATACAACCGATCCTCGCATCGAGCCAAAGGCCAAAAAGCTAGATAAAATCAGCTACGACGAGATGCTAGAGCTTGCGAGCCTAGGCGCAAAGGTGCTGCAAAACCGCTCAGTCGAGCTAGCTAAAAAGCTAAACGTAAATTTAGTCACCAGAAGCAGCTTTAATCACAACGAAGGAACACTAATAACAAAGGAAGAGAGTATGGAAGCAGTGCTAGTAAGCGGTATCGCGCTAGATAAAAATCAAGCTAGAGTAACTTTAAGGGGCGTGGTCGATAAGCCGGGCATCGCGGCCGAGATTTTCACCGCGCTTGCAGAAAAAAACATAAACGTGGATATGATAATCCAAAACGTAGGCCAGGACGGTACGACGAATTTAGGCTTTACCGTACCGCAAAACGAGCTTCACGTCGCAAAAGAGTGCATGGATAAACTAAGCGCCTCGAGGGAAATCTTATACAACGACGAGATAGTTAAGGTCTCGGTCGTGGGCGTAGGCATGAAAAGCCATACTGGAGTGGCGTCTCTAGCCTTTCAAACACTAGCAAACGAAGGCATAAATATCCAAATGATATCCACAAGCGAGATAAAAATCTCGATGATCGTCGATCAAAAATACGGCGAGCTAGCCGTTCGCGCACTACACGAAGCTTATAAACTCGATAAATGAGCGATTTTATAAAATGGACGCTCGAGGCGATCCGCGAGGAGGGATCGCTGATGAGCTGGATGGAGGAGAGGCGCACCGAGTGGACGCCTTTGCTCGCCTCGAAGCTTAAATTTTTACTGGAAGGGCGCGCGTTTATCTTGATAACCGATAGCGAGCGCGGCTGGTTTGAGGAGTATTTTTTAAAAAATATAAACAAACCCACGAACGCTCGCCCGGTACTACCTTTTTTTTCGCTAAAGGCGCTTTATCCCTCTTTTGAAAATATCGGCTCGAAAGAGGAAGTCTCGCTGCTTTTAGATATGCTTAGCCTTGCTTTTCCAAACGGTTACGTGTTCTTTTACGTCGGCAAAAGCGCGGATAAAAGCTCGCAGATCGCCAAAGGCAAGGACGATAGCTACATGTGGCTTTTTGACGAGCAGGCGCAAAATAGCTTTTATCTTAGCTCCTCCGACGGCGCGCTAGATATCAAGCTTTTGTCGCTGTTTAGGCTCTTTGATAAGAGCATAGACGCTGCTTTATTTGCGAAAGTAACGCTCTAATCTATGCGAAGCAAAATCGTAATCACGAGCGATTTTGAAGCCTTAAAAGAGGAAATTTTAGGGCTTTACGGCGTAAATTCGGTTAGATTTTTTTTTGCCGAGGACTTTTTGCTAGAAAACGCAAAAGAGGTCGCCGCCGAGGCCTATATCGCCGAGAGCGAGCCCAAACTGCTGGTTTTAGGCGCTAAAAATTTCCGCGTCGAGGCTCAAAATTCTCTACTAAAAATCATCGAAGAGCCGCCTAAAAATATCTTTTTTATCATAGCCTGCGAGTCGAAAAATATGCTCCTGCCGACCGTTCGCTCGCGCCTAGTTACCGAAAACAGAATTGAAAAAAAGCAGCGAGAAAAAACGGGGCTAGATTATAGACGCCTCGAGCTAAAAGAAATTTGCGCGTTTATCGATGAAAAATTAGCCCTAGAGCGCTCCGAAAAGCTGGGCAAAAACGACCTAAAAGAGCTAATCGCCGCCATAGCTCTCGAGGCTACGGCACAGGGGGTCAAATTTAGCGCCGAAGAGCTTGAGTATTTTTTTAAAGCCGTGCGCCTAGCAGAGCTAAATACCAAAACCCACGCGCTTCTTACGCCGATACTTCTTATGATTTACGAAAAAGGGCTAAGATGAAAATTTTTAAAATTAATCCGCAAACTGATTTTAACGAGATTTGCGAGATTATCCGTCCTAGCGACGAGGGGCGAAATTTGATGAAAAAAAAGTCGGCGATCAACTTTTTTTTGATTAAAGATTTGCGCTCGCCGGCGGCCAATATCCTAAAACAAGACGCGCTAAGCGTGGGCGCGGAGCTCGTGACTAACCGCGACGTGATTCTGGGCGGCGCAAACTCGGCCGCGCTTTTAATGGCTACCGATGCGCAAGTTCTTGCGCTTGCCAAAAAAGAGGCCGCTCAGGATTTCGGACTAAAAAATTTGGCTAAATTTTTAAAATCTCCGTTTAAAAAACCGCAGCGCGCGCAAATAATGGGCGTCGTAAACGTAAATGAAGATAGCTTTAACGCCGCAAGCCGCGTGAATGAAAAAAGCGGCATAGCGCGCATCGAAGAGATGATCGAGCAGGGTGCGGAGTATATCGACGTGGGCGCGGTGAGCTCCAGACCCGGTAGCAAATACGTCGGACGCGAGGTTGAGTTTGCCAGGCTGGAAAAGATCATCGCCGAAATTTACCACCTAAATTTGCACGAAAAGGCGATATTTAGCCTAGATAGCTTTGATGCGTACTGCCTAGAGTACGCGCTAAATCACGGCTTTAAGATGATAAACGATATCACGGGCGACGTTAGCCTCTGCGCTCTAGCGGCGCGGTACGGCGCGAGCTACTGCCTCATGCACATGCAAAACAGCCCCGAAAATATGCAGGATAATCCGCATTATGATGATTTGCTAGGCGAGATAGACGCGTTTTTCGAGGCTAAGATCGCCGCGGCGCAGGATCTTGGATGCCGCGATATCGTGCTAGACGTAGGAATCGGCTTTGGCAAGACGGCGGAGCAAAATATGATTTTGATAAAAAATTTGGAGCATTTTTTGCGCTTCGGTTTGCCGATCTTAGCGGGCGCTAGCAGAAAATCGGTCATAAATTTTTATAGTCCCAGCGAGATAAAAGACCGCTTGCCGGGCAGCCTTTATCTGCATCTGGAGGCTTTTAGAAACGGCGCGCAGATCATCCGTACGCACGATGTGGCCGAGCATGCGCAGATGTTTAGGCTGGAAAACGCGATGAGAAAGCTCGCGGCGTGGTAAGGGTGAAATTCGGGCGATTTGCAAAAACTAGGAGGTAAAATGAAAAATCTATTGCCCCCGCTATGGATCAAATTTCCGCATATTTCAGCGTTTAGCATCGGCTGGAGGATGGGCTACGGCGAGGATTATAAGGTTAAATTTAACGATTGGTTTAAGGCTCTTAGCGAAGACAAGCGGCGCGAGTATATGCGCCTTTTCCCAGAGCCTGCGACGTGGCGCGGATACTGGGACGATGCGGCGGGCGAGGACGAGAGCGCGCTGATTGAAAACGGTGAGGATTTTTTGATCGACATCTGGGAGCGCGAGCCTAGATATGATCTAAAATGGCTCAAAAAGCGATACGGCGCCGGTAAGGCGGATAAATTTTTGCTATTTTGGGGCCATCAAAAAGAAGCGCAGATCGGCGCAAGTTGCCTAAGCCAGTGGTATCCGTCCGTATTTACCGAGAGTGAGAGATACGTTTGCGCCGAGCAATACATGATGGCTAAAAAGGCCGAATGTTTCGGCGATGCTGAGATTTTGGAGAAAATTTTAGCCACAAAAGACCCAAAGAAGATGAAAGACCTGGGCAGGCGGGTGCGAGACTTCGACGCTGATTTTTGGGACGAGATAAAATTTGGCGTCATTTTAAACGGAAATTATTTAAAATTTAGCCAAAACGAGGATTTGCGCGAGTTTTTGCTCTCTACGAGGGATAAAATTTTAGTCGAGGCTAGCCCTCACGATAAAATTTGGGGCATAGGTATGAGCGCAAACGAGCAAAATGCGCAAAATCCGGCAAAGTGGCGCGGACAAAATTTACTGGGATTTGCGCTGATGAGAGTTAGAGACGAGATAGCTAGGGTTTATGAGAACGTGCATTTGTGCGACGCTAGCGAGCTAAAGTAGCGCTAAATTTAATAAATACGCAAAATTCGGAGTAAAAAATGACGAAAAAAGAGTACGAAACCGCAGTCGATACGCTAAACGCGTGGGCGAAGGCCTACTACACCGACGATGCGCCCATAGCTACCGACGAGGAGTACGACGAGCTTTATCATAAAGTGCTTGATTTTGAGAGGACAAATCCCGGCGATATCTCGATGTTTAGCCCGACAAAGCGCGTGGGCGGCGAGGTTAGCGAAGGCTTTGTCAAGGCTCGCCACGGCGCTCGTATGTGGTCGATGGAGGATATTTTTAGTTTTGATGAGCTGCTAGCGTGGCTAAAGCGCGGCGACAAAGAGGGGCTGGAGTTTGCGCTTCAGCCTAAATTTGACGGCGCGAGCTTAAATTTACTCTACGAAAACGGCGCTCTCGTGCGAGCCATCACGCGCGGCGACGGCATAACGGGCGAGGATGTAACTAGCAACGCAAAAGTCATCAAAAATATCCCGCTACAAATCGCCTATAACGGCATGATCGAGATCCGCGGCGAGGTCGTGATCGCTAAAAACGACTTTGACGAGATAAATTTCGCCCGCGCGCAAAGGGGCGAGCCTCAGCTATCAAATCCTAGAAATGCGGCCGCCGGCAGCCTGCGCCAGCTAGATAGCGCAGTGACGGCGTCGCGCAGGCTGAGGTTTAAGCCCTGGGGCTACGGCGAGCAAAATTTGGGTCTTGAAACCTACTCGCAGATGATGGATTTTATCTATTCGCAGGGCTTTGAGCGTGAGGAGTTTTTTAAAATTTGCCGCACTGCCGAGCAGATCGAGGATGCGTATAAGCAGCTCGTGGCGCAGCGAGATAGCAAGCCCTTTATGATGGACGGTCTGGTGGTGCGCGTGCAGAACATCGCGGCTAGCGAGGAGCTTGGCTACACGGAGAAATTTCCTAAATTTATGGTCGCGTATAAATTTCCCGCGATCGAAAAGACCACGCGGCTGCTTGACGTAGCGTTTCAGGTCGGGCGCAGCGGCGTCGTGACTCCGGTGGGCGTGCTAGAGCCAGTAAATATCGACGGCGCGACCGTAAAGTCCGCCACGCTGCATAACTTCGACGAGATCGAGCGCCTAGGCGTACAAAAGGGCGATTTTATCAGCATTATCCGCTCGGGCGACGTGATACCCAAGATCACAGGCGTTTTTAAACAGCGCAGAGACGGCTCGCAGACTCCGATAGAGAGGCCGCGCGAGTGTCCCGTATGCGGGTCGATGCTGCTAGACGAGGGCGTTTTTGTCAAGTGTCAAAACCTCGAGTGCAAGGCGCGCGTGATAAATTCGCTCATACATTTTGCGAGCAAAAAGTGCCTAAATATCGACGGTCTGGGCGACGCGATCGTAAATCAGCTTTTTGAGGCGGGCTTGGTCGCCAAGATCGCCGACATCTACGAGCTTACGGAGCAGGATTTGGCGGGGCTAGAGGGCTTTAAGGATAAAAAGATCGCAAATCTACTCGGCGCCAT
>CAUSIL010000081.1:0-8078 GCA_963531395.1 uncultured Campylobacter sp. | reverse complement strand
AAGATTTCGTGAGCTTTTCGCTCCCGGTAGTCGTGGAGGACGACGAGATCAGCACGCAAATCGGTCTAAATCCAAAGCAAAGCAAATTTGAAATTTACAAAAATATCGGAGTTTACGCGCTTTTCGGTATTTTCTTGATCACGTTTTTGTTTAAGCGCGACGCGATATTCCTCGTCGTCGTGGTCGGCCTTGGAGCCTATATCCTTTATAGCTACAACCCGTTTGGCGGCGCGACGCTAAGGCAAAACATAAACGTAAAAATTTTGCCTACGCAAAACTCGAGCGTATTTTATACCTCAAAAGCGGAGGAAAAGATCGAGATCCTCGGCGAGCGCGAGGACTACGTCAAAATTTTACTAGACGACGGCAAGATAGGCTGGGTGAAAAAAGATGATATTTTCTAGGATAAAGGCCGCGTATTTCGCGGTCGAGTTTCTCATTAGCATACTTTTGGTCGTGTTTTTTATGTGGCTTTTAAAAAAGCATATTCACGGCGTAAGGAAATTTTGGGGCAGGAGTCAGCGATTTTTCGGTTTTTATTCGCTCAAAATCGTCGGCAACTTCGACGAGCGCGCGAATATGATCATCATGAACCACCAAAGCATGCTAGATATCGTCGTTTTAGAAGAAATATATCCTAAAAATCTCTGCTGGATCGCTAAAAAAGAGATCGCCGACCTGCCCGTCATCGGACAGATCATCCACGTGCCGCAGATGATTTCAGTAGAGCGCGAAAACAAACGCTCGCTCATCAAGCTCGTAAAAGATGCGCAAGACCGCGTCGAAAAGGGGCGCGTACTGGCGATTTTCCCGGAAGGAACGCGCTCGCACTCAAAGGAGCTTTTGCCGTTTAAAGGCGGCGCGAAAATCATCGCCGACAAGCTAAATCTAAAAATCCAACCTATCGTGATCGTGGGCTCGGACATCATGGACGTGAAAAACTTTAGCTTTAAAAACGGCAAAATCAAAATCATCTGCCTAGATCTCATCGACACTGCCGAGCCAGAGTGGTTAGAAAACGCAAGGGCGAAGATGCAAGAGACACTAGATAACGAGAGGCAAAAAGCGGCGATTTAGGACGCCGTTTTACGTAAATTTTACCGCGCGCGTAAATGTGATGGAGTTTTTAGCTAAAATTTGAGCCAAATTTACCGCGAGCAAATTTAGCCCTTAAATCCGCTAGCCAAATTTGACCGCCTCGTAAAAGCCGTAAATTTAGGAGGATTTATGAAAAAGTACGCCGTTATATTTATGATTTTAGCTCAAATTTTATTTGCTTCAAATTTGCCGGAGCCTCGTTTTGAGATCTTTTTCGACGAAAATGCTACGAGCAAGCAAATAGACGCGGGGCTTGATCAAATTTTGGAGTTTTTATCGCAAAACCCGCACCGCGTAAACGACGAATACGGCGAATTTAACGACCGCCTTTTTTCGCCGTTTATCTACAACGTAAAAATCATAAAAACGGGTGAATTCGACTTTGAACGCATAAAAAAGGCGCTCAAATTTAAGCCCGATTTAAACTATAAATTTATGATTTTTACTCCTCTTGATGCGGTTATCGCGTTTGGCATAGATCCCGAGGGCAAATATAAATTCGATCAAAAAGAAGCGATACGCCTCATCGACCTACTCGTGGCAAACGGCGCTGATATCGGCTCGCCAGGGCTTTTGCGCACGGCTTGCAATGCCGAGGCGTTTGAGATTTTTAGCCACCTTCTTAGCAAAGGCGCGCGAGACGACAAAGACGTGATGCTTTGCGTGGCCGGCGGGATAGCTATTTTTATGGGTCAAAACGGCGCTTCGCCGATCGCAAACGCTCCGCTTGATCCAAAAATAAGGCAGTTTACGAAAACCGCAAAATTTACCGAGTTTTACCGCGATAAAATGCGCTACCTCAAGGAGCTGCTAAAATTTGAGCCGCTTAGCGAATTTGAGGCTAAAGAGCTGGAAATTTTTGCAAAACTAGCCGCCGTTTTAGACAGCGAGGATATGGTTAAATTTCTGCTAAAAAACGGAGTTTGAAAGCACGAAAAACGACAAACCTCGTGCGAAAATCTCAAAAAGAACGCGACGCAATTTGACGCAAAAGACAGCCTAAGGCTAATAAACAACAAGGCCGTAAACCCGAAATAGACGAATTTTACGAGACATCGCATTAAAAGCCTCTACGGCTCGCGCGCTGAACTAAACTCAAATTTTTTCGTTAAATTTAGCGAGTTTTAATTTAAGCGCCACAAATCAGCCAAGCTAATACCGACAAAAGCGTAAAATTTAAAAGCCGTATTTAACAAACTAAAACACCCTATTTTTCATATTTTTATCAAAATTTAAAAAAATTTGGGTATAATCCGTTTTTTCTACAAAAAAGGAATCCCCAATGAGTACTGCAAAAAAAGAAGCATTGACGCAAGTCGAAGAGCTTTTTAAGGAAAACGCAAAAGGCTATGTCACGTATGAAAAACTGGTTAAATTTTTAGACAAAGCTCCTACGGCTATGGTCGCTAAAAAAATAGAGGCTCTAGCCAAAGCAAACAAAGTAAAGCTCATAACATCCGCCGAAATCGCAAAAATGCGGAATATCGAGGACGCAAAAAAGCGCCGCGAAGAGTTAGCGAAGTTAGCCGACGATAATCTCGAAGAGGAATTCGACCTCGCAAACGAAAACGACTTACTCGAGTGGTCGCGCTCGGATAGTCCCGTGCGTATGTATCTACGCGAGATGGGTCAAATCGCGCTACTAACCAAAGAAGAAGAAGTCGAAATCAGTAAAAAAATCGAACTCGGCGAAGACATAATCATCGACGCGTTTTGCTCGGTGCCGTATCTTATCGACTTTATCTTAGACTACAAAGAACCGCTAATCAACCGAGAACGCCGCGTAAAAGAGCTTTTTAGAAGTTTTGACGACGAGGGCGAAGGTAGCGACGGCGAAAATGAAGACATCGACGAAGAGGAAGAAGACGAGGATATAGAAAACGATGGCGAAGATGGCGAAGAGAAGGAAGCAAAGCCTAAAAAGCATAGCAAAAAAGACGACAAGCGAGCCGAAAAAGTAATCGAGAGCTTTAAGGCTCTAGAAAAAGCAAAAAAAGAGTGGCTAAAAACGGCAAATAAACAAAATGACGCCGAGATAGAGGATGAATTTTTAGCCAAGCTTACGCTCGCGTTTAAAAAGAAAATTTTAAAAGACAAACTAATGGATCTAGGTCCGACGAGCAAGCTCATAACCGAAATAGTAAAATCAATGGAAACGGCGCTAAAAAGCGACGATGAATTTGATAGAGAACTAAAAAGGCTCGAGTACAAGCTGCCGATGTTTAGCGACGAGCTAAAGAAAAATCACAAATCGATCCTAAAAGATATCATCAAGCTAAGCAAAGACGACATCATCGCGAGAGTTCCCGAAGCTACGATGGTCTCAACCTACGTAGAGATAAAAAAACTGTTTGCGACAAAAGAGGCTAGTAAGAGCGGATTTAACCTTGATCCGGTACTTTTAAAAGAAATTTTAGAGCAGATAAAACGCGGCAAAAAGATATCCGACGAAGCAAAAGCTAGGATGGCGAAGTCGAATTTGCGCCTAGTCGTAAGTATAGCCAAGCGTTATACGAACCGCGGGTTGCCGTTTTTAGATCTCATCCAAGAGGGCAACATCGGCCTAATGAAGGCGGTCGATAAATTTGAATATAAAAAAGGCTATAAATTTTCGACCTATGCGACATGGTGGATACGTCAGGCCATCAGCCGCGCCATCGCCGATCAGGCTCGTACGATACGTATCCCTATCCATATGATAGAAACGATAAATCGTATCAACAAAATCAACCGCAAATATCTCCAAGAAGAGGGCAAGGAACCGGATATAAGCGTCATAGCAAAAGAGGTCGGACTAAGTGCGGACAAGATAAAACAGGTCATCAAAATCACCAAAGAGCCTATCAGCCTAGAAGCTCCGATCGGCAACGAAGACGACGGTAAATTCGGGGATTTCGTCGAGGACAGAAACTCGCTAAGCCCGATGGATCATATACTAAAAAACGACTTAAAAGAGCAGATAGACGAGGTACTAGATCAGCTGAACGAACGCGAAAAAGCCGTTATCAGGATGAGATTTGGCTTACTCGACGACGAGAGCGATCGCACTCTAGAAGAGATCGGCAAAGAGCTAAACGTAACCAGAGAGCGCGTCCGCCAGATCGAAAGCTCTGCTATCAAAAAACTAAAACACCCAAAAGTCGGTAGAAAACTCAAAAACTACATCGAGGGCTAAATTTAGCTCTCGATATGCTCCGGGTTTGTTTACTCCGTTTTACAATACTATTTAAAATCATACCTAAGTTTAATAGCTGGTAAATTTATCGCCATATTTGACTGAAAAAATTATGCTTTTAGCCGTTTTGCACTATTTTTAAATCTATGAATAGATAAAATTTGGCAGAAGCGTTTTGTGTGCAAGCAAAAACCAGGCAGACTCGCCGCCGTATAAATGTAGTCCCTTAAATCCATATACAAAAATAGCGATCAAAATCGCAAGGATCGGCTAATTCTAGCACTAAATCGCTATAAGCAAAGCAATAAATTTACGCCGTTTTCGGACTTTTATAGCCTTAAAACAAACCCGCACTACCTGCAATATCGGCAAAATTTGCGGGTAAGCTACTAAAGCCACTCGTAAAACATTTTGGACAGAAGCTTGATAAAATCGTATCTACTTAAGGTAAAAAGGGGTCAAATAAATTGAAATTTTAAAAAATGATGAAATTCTGCCCGAAATTTAGGCGGAAAATAAAGCTATTTCGAGCAGCAAGAATCGCGGCAATCAGCCGGATCAGGCTCGTGCGTGATACGATTTCGCAAATCTCGCCTCATAAGCTCAATCGACCAAAACCATAGCGCGTGTCCGACAAACTCAGAAACGTGCTCGTACCAAGGCAGCGTTAAAAGCGGCGGCGTAAGGCCGAGGATAGGCAAAGTAATCACGTGAACGGCGATATTAACTAAAATACCGACGGCGACGCCTTGCCAAAGCGTGATTTTTGGGAATTTTTCCGCAAGCACGCAGTAGGCTACCACAAAAACGATCAAAAATAAAATATGCGTAAAATGCACGTAGTTAAACGCATGCCCCGCAAATTCGTAAATCGCGGCATACGGGCCCTATAATACCCAAATAATCGCGTAAAAATATATACGGCGGGTTTAGAAAATTTCGCGAGCAATTTGGTCTGATCCGCCGCTCTAATAAGAGAGCCGCAAGCGGCGTCAAATATATCTTTGGGGCTGCGCGGCGGCAACGGAAATTCCCCGCCCCATTTCACAAAAAGTAGGCATAATACCGATAGGAATGCCTAGCAGCGCGGCCAACCCGAGATCACTCTCTAGGCTAGCTTTACTATACGCGTCGCAAACATAACCAAACGATAAATTTACGACCGAGCATAAACTTTAAATACACTAAAATAAATCTATAAATTCACAACCGAGCCGTACGTAAAAATTTAACATTAAACTACGTTTTGGTAAACTATGAAAAATAAAATTTAAAGGAGAAAAAATGAAAATTTTACGGATGCTTTTACTGACTTTTTGCGTATTTCTTGCCTATGCAAACGCTAACGACGCACAAAAGTGGGCGAGCGAGATCACGGCGGGCAAACAGATACCTACGGGTAAATTTTTAGCCTTTTATCTAAATAAAGATGATTCAAAAAACGTGGTTTTTTCTGAAACGGTTGAAAATATAAATTTAAATTTTGCTTACGACGAGTTTCATAAGATACCTTCCGAAAAATTTATCGCCTACTGGGTTGGAAATTTCGATTTCAAACAAGACGCGCAAAAGATGATTTTAGCCGATTTTAGCTGGGCAAATTTACGCATCTCGGTGGACGGCGAGCAGATATTCGATTCCGAAAACGCCGGAAGCAAAGCGCTTATGCATAAATTTAACAAGGGACGCCACAAGATAGAAGTTTGGTTTGTCAACAACTGGCACACGACTAGCCTTTTAGTAGATTTTAAAGATGAACCGAAATTTCACAAACAAAGCGAAGTAGTCGCGAAACTAAAAGGCCAAAAATTTGATATCTGGCTTGCTGCCGTTTACGACAGCGACGCACGGGATAATAAGGTAGTCGTAACACTAGACAAATCGCAAAAACCGCTCGTGGTGATGTTAAGCTCCTATCGCGCCGTGCGCTGGGATGTATCAAATCCGCACGGCAATAAAATTTTGGCCGCACTAATTTATAATCCAATCAGCAGCATAAATTTAAATAAAAATGTTTACTTTATGGACGAACGCATATACGACGAAGATATGGAGATAAAATGCCATTGTTCAAACGGCGGAGCGCACTTTCACTGCGAAGGCGGAGACATAAATAGCAAAAACGATCGCGTCAGAAAAGATTTCGGGCAAAATTTAGGCGGTTTTAGCGGTTCGCATAACGCTATTATGCTAAATTTGCCGAGCGTTTTGATAGACGAAAGCGTATTAGCTAAGGGTGCAGAGTCAAAAAAGCTAATCGAAGCCGAGCGTGAAAAATGCCGAAAAAGCGGCAAAATAAACGACGCTTTTAAGTAGTTTAAAAGCTAAATTTTACGCCTAAAGGGTTACGGGCGAGCCAAGATACTCTAGTTCGCCTTTTGCCTGCACGAAATAGCCTATTGCTTTAAAATTATTTTGGGCGCTTTATGCGGTAAAATTTAAATTTATCGTCTTGATTTTAGGATGCCGTTGCGATTTGGTTAAATTTACCTTGCCGTACGGTTTATCTAAATTTAACGAAAATCTTTGCCGCCGTCATCCATGCGGCGAATTTAGCCTCGTCTTTTAAGCTTCTAAATATATTTAGGTTTTCTTGCTCTCCAAAATTCAGCTATTGTGCCGTAAGGAAAAGGATAGCCCGAGCGAGCAAATCAGCCGTTAAACGGCAAACTCCGGTCTATTTCGTCAAATTTACCGCCGCAACCCCGCCCTACTCGCTAAGCTTCTGCGCTAATTTTTCCCAAAGCTCGCTTAGGCCTAGGATATCGTTGTGCCCGGCGTTTAGTTCGTAAATTTTATCTCCGGATTTTAGAAATTTAAGCAACCTGCGCGAGTTATCCACGCCGATTAGCTCGTCATGCTCGCCGTGAAATATCGTCACCGGCCCGCCAAAACCGCCGACAAACTCAAACGTAGGGATTTTGTATTTGATTAAAAACTTCGGCACAAACGGCATTTTCTCCTGCGCTAGCTCCTCTAGGCTAAAATAAGGCGCGATCAAAACTAGCCGCTTAGCGCCGTACTTCTGCGCCGCGCGAGCAGCTAGCCCGCTACCTACCGAGTACCCGACCGCCGCGATCTCGCCCGCATCATACTCCCGCAAAACCAGCTGCATCATCGCGTCCGCATCCGCATAAAGCTGCTCCTGCGAGCCTATCTCGCCGCCACTCTTGCCGTAGCCTCGGTAGTCAAACAGATAAAAATCATAGCCCAAATCCGTAAAATACCGCGCATACTTGCCCCAGCCTTGCAGATTGCCCGCATTGCCGTGGAAAAATATCGCCGCGCCGTTTTTTGCTTTTCGTTTGCCGTTCGCATCGCGCGCGTCGCCGTAAATTCGCTCACGACGACCGCCCTGCGCTAAAAATTTAAGCCCGCTTATCCACGCGCCATCCGCGTCTAGTCTTATCTCCTCAAACGGCCGATCAAAGCTAAAATCATGGTTTGGCTCAAGCTTGTTCGGGAAAAATATCAGCCTCTCTTGAAAAAAATAAAGTAGCGCCAAAACCGCAACGTAGACTACTAAAAATATCACGCAAAGCCGAAAAATCGTTTTCACTTTTGTCCTTTAAATTTATCTTCGGCGGATTTTGTATCCAAAAACATCCAAATTTAGCCGCGCAAACGCTAAATTTTCATCGCGCCGCATGCTAGATCTTGCCGTAAATGCCGAAATTTTAGCAAAAAATCGCATAGCAAGAGTAAATTTAAGCAATTGCGCTTTTAAAAAACCGAAAAAACGCCTTTTTACCGAAGTTTATACTGATTTTAAACGACTTTTTGGCAAAATCTACGGTTTAAAAAG
>CAUSIL010000080.1:0-8091 GCA_963531395.1 uncultured Campylobacter sp. | reverse complement strand
ATCGTAACCGATATATGTATGCCTTTTCTAAAGCCGTAAGCGGCGGCAAAAAACGCCGACCAGATAAAAAGGTAGTTAGTTAGCTCGCCGGCCCACGACCAGCCCGTGTTAAAGCAATACCTCATCACGACGTTAACAAAGGCTAGCAGCGTGCCTGCAGCGATGCCTAGCACCGCTACGGTTTTGTTTACCGAGGCGATGCCGACATCTAAAATCTCAAAAAATTTACCCATAAAATCCTACTTCGTATTTATCGTTTTTTCTACTAGGTCTTGACCGATCACGTTGTAGAAATTTGGATAAATCGGCTTCATAGCCTCTGCCCATTTGCCCTTTTGATCGGCGTTTAGCTCGATTATCTCAAGCTTTTTGCTTTCGCCGGCAAATTTTTTAAGCTCGCTTAAAATATGCTCTTCTTCTTTAGCCGTCTCTTCGCGCTCATAAGCTGTAGCCTCTTTTAGAGCTTGCGTTACGTGAGCCTTCATGTCATCGGGCAAACCTTTCCAAAATTTCTCGCTCATAACGACTAAATATCCCAAATATCCGTGGCCTGATAGCGTTAAAGAGCTTTGCGCCTCGTAAAATTTGGAGTTATAGAAATTTGAAAGCGGGTTTTCCGTCGCATCGACTACGCCTTGTTGAAGGGCCGGATAAACCTCTGAAAACGGCAATACTTGCGGGTTGCCGCCGACTACTTTGATCTGCTCTTCAAGCACTTTTGAGCTTTGGATGCGGAATTTTTGTCCCTTAGCGTCCGCAGGCTCTACGATAGGCTTTTTGCTAGAGCTAAAGTGCTTAAATCCCGCATCCCAAAAATCAAGCGCGATGAAGCCTTTTTTAGCGATCATATCTTTTAGGGCTTGTCCAACTTCGCCGTCTTGAACAGCGTAAAGATGGGCGTTGTCTCTAAAGATAAACGGCAGGTCAAATAGCTGAAACTGCGGCACTATCGGCGTAAATTTAGAAAAACTAGGCGCGGCCATTTGGACGTTGCCAAGCTTTAGCGCAGCAAAAACCCTATCGTCATCCATTAGCGACGCGGCAGGATACACCTCGACCTTGATCGCTCCGCCACTAAGCTCGCCGACTCTTTTTGCAAAAAAATCGGCAGCCTTGCCTTTTGGCGTAGAGGCAGCCACGACGTGGGCGAATTTGATCGTGTAGGTTTTGCCTGCGGCAAATGCGCTTCCGGCCAGCGCGCAAGAAAGAAGCAGTGCGGAAAGTAACTTAAATTTCATGTGATGTCCTTTTTGTGAAATGCGCTATGTGTTAGCTTGAAACGATTATAAAATATAAAACTAGCGAATTTAGAAATTTTCCTTTTTATCTCGTAAAATTTATCCCTTTTATGTGTAAAAAAGTAACACATAGATAAATCTGCATAGATAATATTGTCGTTTCACTTTATATTTTGTCGGCCTTTTCTTAATCAAATGTTACTAAAATACACACTATCTTATATTTTGCTTGCTTTTAAGTTAAAATTTATCATGCTAAGCTTTGGCTAAATTTTACGGATCGCTCTCTTAAAATTACCGCTTTTACGCTCTCTTTTACGCTTCGTTATAGAGCTTAAAGCTCGCTAGACTAGGATTTTCTTTAAAGATTATTCGAGCTAAATAAAATCGCGTGTGTGCCGTATCTTTACGGCTCTATGAGCGAGTTAGCGCTTAAAAGCTAGTAATCGCGATATAGGCTAAAATTTGCAAAACCAGCGAGCGTGTCGCTAAATTTATCATTAAAGATAAAACATCCGAATTTATCGCAAAATCTACGGTTATTGATAAAAGCTTATTAAAGCGTTAGTAAAATAGTTACTCTTTTGTCGCTATAATTACGAATAAATTTTATTACAAAGGAAAAATTATGTTTGAACTTAGAAAACTACCTTTTGACCCGAAGGCAAACGCCGTCGTAAGCGAGGAAACCTGTAACTATCACCACGGCAAGCACCACCAAACCTATATCAATAACCTAAATAATTTGATAAAAGGTACCGAGTTTGAGGGTGCTAGCCTCTTTGATATCCTTACAAAAAGCTCGGGCGGCGTGTTTAATAACGCGGCTCAGGTCTACAACCACGACTTTTACTGGGATTGCATCGCAAAAAAAAGCCAAATGAGCGACGAGCTAAAGGCGCGCCTAAAAAAAGATATTCCAAATTTTAAAGAGGAGTTTTTAAAGGCTGCGACTACGCTATTTGGCTCCGGCTGGGCGTGGCTGGTTTACAATCCAAAAGAGGACAAACTGCAAATCGTCCAAACAAGCAACGCACAAACTCCGGTAACGGACGGCCTTGTGCCGCTTCTAGTCGCGGACGTTTGGGAGCACGCATACTACGTAGATCACAGAAACGCGCGCCCGGCGTATTTGGAGAAGTTATTTGAAAATATCAACTGGGATTTTGTCTCGAGCGCTTACGAGTGGGCGCTAAAAGAGGGGCTAAATTCGGTTAAATTTTACATTTCCGAGCTTCACGGCGGCGCTAAATCTTGCTGCGGTTGTGGATGTAATTAATTTATAAATTCGCTATTTTACAAGCTTTTTAAGAGCCGCGGTAGTGCCTTGCGGCGGCTTATTTTTCCAAGTAAGCGTAAGCCCGCGAGTAAATTTAACCTTGAGCGAGGACTCCGCTTGGTTAAATTTACTTTATATAAATTATTTTAAAGTAAGATTTCAGTCTCATTTCAAAAAAAGGACAAAAATGAAGAAAATTTTAGTTTCATCCTTGGCGGCTTTTGCCGCAGTTGCTATGCTTAGCGGTTGCCAGGCGAGCAAAAGCGAAAGCTCGAACAAAGCGCAAATCACCAAATCGCAAGCCGAAGTGATTAAATTTACCGGCGTAAACGATCCAAAATACGTCGTCAAACTAAGCTCGACGGACGAATTTAATACCGCCGTGCTAGAAGACAGCAAAGGTCACAAAATCAACCTTAAAAACGCAGTCACGGCAAGCGGCACGAGACTAGCAAACGACGACGGCGCCGAGATTACCTTTAAACGCGGCGAAGGCATCCTAAACCTTGAAAAAGGCGGCGAGGATATTTTCTTAAAATACGACGAATAGTTTTTCCGCCGATTTTCGGCGGATTTTTAAATTTACATGGTTTTCACTTTTTCTCCTGATAAATTTTTCGGCTCTACTATTTTTGTCGCCAAATTTGGCGATTAGCGATTTTTTCTCATAATCAGCCTAAAACCGCGTCTTTAAATCCAAACTTATCCCAAGCAAAACCGCTGACGAATCGTGCCTTTAGGGCAAGCAGCTTCAAATAGCAAAAATTTAGCGCAAAAATAAATTGTTTAGCGATAAATTTAAGCCCTTCATACGCCGTTAAAGCGTTTGGTTTGATTAAGCGCGAGTAGGACTTTTCCATTAGGCTATTATGATTTAGAAATTTCAATTGCTTTTACGTTAAATTTACAGCGATTTAATTTGAAATTTAAGCGCCTCTATCGCCGCGGCAAAATGAGGTAAAAATCTAGATTTTGTTTAAAACGAAGCTTTTATTGTAATCGCCTGCACGCAACGCAAAGTCTTGATAAATGCTCCGCGATTACGCCGCAGATAAAACTTCGCTTCCGCTCGCGACGACTCTAAATTTTGTTTTTTAAATACCTAAATTTCGGTTTTTTGCCTATAACCGTAGCGCTTGAGCGAGATTTTTTAATTTTATCAAACATTTACTCTAAATCCGCGCGCGTTAAACCCTATCTGCCCGCATGCTCCGCAAAACCTTCGCCGGCTGCTAGAGGGCGCAATATTTTTAAGCCGTTTATTTAGGCTGCGTTTATTGATTTACGCAGCTTTCAAATATAAATTTATGCTCCTGCGGTAGCGACTCGTAAAGCTTTAGCGAGAGATTTTTGATCTCCCAAAGCGCCGATTTTGAGCTGCGAAGCGAGAGGAAATTTTGCAAACTACGCGCGTTTACGCTCCACGTGAGCTCGGTTTTGTAGCACTCTGGCAGGCAGTACTTGACGATGTCGAGGCTTTTTGTGGTGTTTGCGAGGATTTCGCGTAGGTTTTCTAGCGCTTTGATGCTTGCGTTATCGATCGTTTCGTCGCCGGTTAATACTATAAATCTCGCCGCCCGCTCAAAATCGCCAAGCTCAAATTTGAGCTCTTTTTTTAGCTCTTTTAGCGTGTAGCGCGTTGATTTGACGCTGAGGCTCGCTACGCGGTGACGGGCTAGCTCTTGCAGCAGGGCGCGCGAGATGCCTTGGATGTAGAAGTTGTAGGAGAGGTGCTCGAGCGTACTGGCGTGTTTAAATTTATTACCGACGCGCTCGATGAGCTCGACGTCTTTTTCGCCGCCGTTGTCGCCTTTTTCGAAGCTTTGCCAGCATGTGCGGATCGCGTGCGAGCAGATATTTAGCGGGGTGTAGTTTAGAAGCGTTATTTGCATATTTGACTCTTTTGGTTAAATTTAGCACTAAATTTAGCTAAAAATCGATAAAAATTTGATTTTACCGAAATGGTTAAACGAATTTACCCTTGTACGATTGCGATATCGAGTTTTCTATTCATGCAGTCGGTTAAAAAAATATTGATGAGCGTTTGGTACGGTACGCCTTTTTTATTTGCCATATTTTTAAAATATTCTATCGTATCGGCATTTATATTCATCGAAATTTGCTTTTTTAACTGCTTGTCCACATACGGATTTTTTATCGCTTTTGAGAAGTCGTATTCTTTTTTCATTTTCGCTCCTTGTATTGTTTGGCTTCGTTTTTCGTTGATTTTCTTGAGGAGATTATTCTGATTGTATCGTTTTCGCGGTAACAATGTACGACGAGCAAAATTCTCTCCTTTTGACTCATGCCTAAAATTAAGAATCTTTCTTCATCGTTTGAATGATCTTTGTCAAAAAGCACTAACGCAAATTCGTCGGCAAATACGCTTTTAGCTTCTTCAAAATCGACTCCGTGCTTTGCGATATTTAGCCGTTCTTTGATCAAATTTTATTCGTAGTTCATAATGCGATTATAATGATAGAATAATTATAAAAAGATAAATTCGGCTCTCAAAAAGAGAGCCGATGAGGTAAAATTATTTTAACTGAAGCAGCGTATTTAGCATCTCGTCGCTAGTGGTTATCGTCTTTGAGTTAGCCTGAAAGCCGCGCTGTACAACGATGAGCTGAGTTAGCGAGCGAGATAGATCGACGTTACTCATCTCAAGGCTAGAGGCCGAAATTTTACCGCGTCCGGCAGTTTGAGCCGCGCCGATGATCGGATCGCCCGAGTTTGCCGTGCGGGAAAATAAATTTCCGCCCTCGCCGGCCAAGCCTTGGTTATTTGCAAATTTAGCCACGCCCACTTGCGCTAGTCCTAGGCTTCTGCCGTTGGTAAACGAGCCTATGAGAGTGCCTGCTCCGTCTATCCTTAGTCCGTGTAGCTCGCCGCTAGCATATCCGTCTTGGCTGATGTCGGAGGTGCTTGAATTGTTATCGGTGCTGGTTAGTCCGTCGGTGGTCTGCGTAGTACCGAATTTTAGCTCGATATGCTGACCGATAGACGAGCCGTTTTGCGCGCCGAAGGTAATGCTAGCAGGACTATACGTCGCTAGCGAGCCGTCCGGATTAAACCTCACGTAACCGGTTATCACGTTTTTAGGCTCTGTAGTGCTTATTTGATTTGGTTCGGCCACCTGGATCACCATCGTCCACTCCGTTCCGCCGTTTTCGGTATAACCGCGTTTTACGAAGTCCATCTTGACGTTATGTTTCGTGCCTAGGCTGTCGTAGATATCGGTGCTAGAGCTATGAGCCGCCATGTTTAGGCTATCGGTTACTCTTGCGGCGTCTCCGGAGCTTAACGAACCTGAGAGCGGAGCCATAGATGCCGTAAATTTAACGTTTTCGGTTACGTTGTTGGCGGCATTGGTTAGACCGGTGATAGCTAAATTTATATTATGATCGTCCATGCCCGTATCTACGTTGTTCGTCGTGCCGCCGCCCGTTGCGTCCGTGGCATCGCCGTCGTCGGAGTTAAAGGCGTCTCCGCTAGGATTTTTTACCTGAAACTGGCCGTGCTCGTTCACGGTTATCTCCACGCCGTCGTTTTTGTTGTAGTTTTTAAACGCCTTAGCGTATGCCGCGTCGTAGGCCGCTTGAGCCGCTGCCTCGTTCGAAGTACCTCTAGCGGCATCAAGATCTCTTTTTGAATTGATGGCGTCTACGGTATCGGTAAAAGATGCGATCGCCTTTTTAGCCGTAGCTACTGCGGAGGCTAGAGCAGCGTTAGTTGGGTTAGCCGTTACCGCGGTATCCATAGCGGTATTTAGAGCTGTGATCGCCGTATTGTAAGCGGTTCTCAAACTGGTGTTACCTGGATCCGCTGCTAAAGCCGTAGTAGCGTTATTTGCGTCCGTTACAGCAGTCGCTAAAGCAGTATCGCTAGGTAGCGCAGTCGTTACCGCCGTCGCGGCCGTCGTTAGTTCGCGCCCGGCTTTGAGCGCACCGTTAGGATTATCTACGTTTCTGCCCTCATAGTTCGTAAACAGCCTGGCATCCTTTTGCATCGCTTCGCGCAAATCCTCGGTAGTCGTTACCTCTCTAGCCATAGCGTCGTCGTATGTGTGTAGCGCGCTGACTCGGGTTTTGTTGTAAGTATATTGGTACGCGGTTATGACCTTAGTATCTACGAAGTCTCCGCCGATGGTATCGCCGCTATTTACGGTCATTTTTATGTTTCTAGAGCTTGCGGTCGTGCCTAGGTTGTTTCTGTTGGTTAGAACTAGTTGATTGCCATTTATAACGCTAGCTTCTACGCCCGTTTTGCTATATCTTTGATTTATAGCCGTAGCTAGCTCGCTTACGCTATTTACCGTTGCTACTATGGACTCGCCGTTTAAATTTACGTTCAAATTTTTAGGCGCCGCAAAGGTTCCGTCGTTTCTAGCGCCTACATCCATAGCCCTAGTTTTGGCGTCTGCGTAGCTGACCCAGATACCCTGCCCCGTGCGTAGATTATACGCGTCGCCGGCATTATTAAATAAAACGCCAAGATCAGCTCCGCGCTCGGTCATCCTCTGCTCGCCTTGCCTATTTACGTAAAATCTATTTTCGCCGATATTGTTTTCTTCGTGTCTTTCCGTGTCGGTTTTGATGCCGTCTTTATTGGTATCGACCCAGTTGTGATACTGATCGAGTTGGTAGATAGGTATTTTTTTATTTCCCACGTCGTTGCCGCTGTCTAAATTTCCCTTTAGAGCGATATTCGTCGTGGCGCGCGCAGGTACGGTTAGGCCGGTGGGTATCTTTATATCGCTAAGAGGCCTGGTCGGATCTATCTCGCCCGTAACCTCGTCCCTCATCCAGCCCTGCACGATATTTCCGCCGTTATCGACGAAGTTACCCTCGCTATCCCTTGAAAAATCGCCGTTTCTAGTATAGTATGTAGTCTTGCCGCCATCCGGGCTAACCATGAAAAATCCGTCGCCTTGAAGCGCGATATCGGTTTGCTTGTCGGTGGTTTGCAAAGAGCCTTGCTTAAAAATCCTCGTCGTGGAGTTTATCTGAGTGCCTAGACCCACTTCCATGTTATTTACGCCTCCGTGCTGATTTTGCGGTGAGGTAGCGATACGCGACTGTTGATAAATAAGGTCGTCGAAATTTGCGCGGTTGTATTTGTAGCCGACGGTGTTTACGTTGGCAATGTTGTTGCCCTCGACATCCATAGCGATCTGGTGAGCTTGCAGTCCGGTAACGCCTGCCCATAGCGATCTCATCATAGTTTATCCTTTGTAAAAAGTGAAATTTAAGCTAGTCAAAGCAAAAGACGTTCCAAATTTTAAATTTTTATTTTGCAAGTTGCATATTTGCTATATCAGATTATAACAATACAGGGTTTCTAAATTTAACTGCGATAAATTTGTCTAAAATTTAGCTCGCCAAGACCCACACCTTGATGGTACTAAATTTGATTTAATGCTACTTGTGTTTAATTTTTATTTTCTTAGTTAAGGGGGAAGTGACTTGAATAGCGCTTTGCTTTACAGTTGCGAAGCAAAAGAGCTCCCTTTTGTATCTGCCTTTCTCTTTTTCTTGGGTGGCGGAAGGGGTTTCTACTTACGAAGCGTCGCCC
>CAUSIL010000079.1:0-8107 GCA_963531395.1 uncultured Campylobacter sp. | reverse complement strand
TAAACCAAAGCACGTAAAAGGAGCGGCGGCAAAGGTGCGAGCGTTTTGGGGGAAGTGTAAAATTTTGCTTCAAATTCGCCGCGAAAAATACGATGCGACGGTGATTTTTAGAAGCGCCTATTCGCCCTCCGCTGCCATATTTGCTAGAGCCGCCGCAGCTAAAACGACGATAGGCGTAGCAAAGCAAAACGAGGGCGGGCCACTAATAACGCATAAACTAATCTTTAATCCTCCGCCTCACGAGGTACTGCTTTGCTATGAGCTAGCCGCACCGCTGGGAGCGAAATTTGACGGGGAAAAGACGCTTTACGTACCGAGCTTTAAAAGCGAGAAATTTAAGGATTTTGTATTTTTTCACGTCTCATCGAGGGTGGAGCAAAACCGTATGGACGAGGCTAAAATTTTACGGATTTTGGGATTTTTAAAGCAAAATTTCAGGCACGTCGCCGTTAGCGCCGAGGATGCAAAGCTTGGCGAAAAAGTAGCGCAAGAAGCGGGCGTGGAGTTTGCCTTGACTGCGAGTCTAGATGAACTTGCAGGCTACATCTGGGCGGCTAAATTTGTCCTCACGCTTGACGGCGGCGTAGCGCACCTAGCTCCGGCGCTTGGCGTAAAAACGGTGCTCGTGCTTGGCAAAACGGACGCCGCTCGCTGGGCTCCGATTTACGGCAGCGCGAAGTGCGCCTTGCTACAAAGCGCGAGTAAAAGGGCGCAGGACGTCGCAGACGAGGAAATCTTCGAGGCGGTCAAAAATATATGAAAAAAACGGACAAAATCAACATCCTAGAGCTTGAAAGCTCGCTAGGCTTCGGCGGTCAGGAGCACCGTACGCAGCGCGTCATAAACGGGCTAAATAAGGATAAATTTAAGGTATTTTACGCGCTAAATCCGGGCTCAAAAAGCTTTGAAAAGCCGATTGATTGCGAGTTTGTAGAATTTAACCTAAGCAAGGTCTATAATATTTTTGAAATTTTTAAAATTTGCCGTTTCGTGCGCGAAAAAAATATCTCGATCATCGCCACGCACTCGGGCAAGGACGGCAACATCGGCGCGATCGTAGCAAAGCTAACGGGCGCGAAGGTCGTGCGCACTAGACACCTGCAAACGCCGATCAGATCGGCGTTTAGCTACAACGTAAACGATAAAATCGTAGCCGTCTCAAACGCCGTAAAAGCCCAGCTCGTCTCGCAGGGCGTGCGGGGAAATTTGATAGACGTTATCTATACCGGCGTGGATACGGCGCGGTTTAATCCAAATTTTACTAAAAATATAAAAGCGGAGCTAAATTTGAGCGCGGACTGCGTCGTAGTGGGTATCGTAGCGGTCTTGCGCGCGGCGAAAAATCATCAGCTTTTGTTTGAGGCTTTTAGCGAGCTAAATCTACCAAACGCTGCTTTGGTCGTTGTCGGCGACGGTCCGCAGGAAGAAAATCTAAAAAAAATTAAGACGCCAAACATCCACATGCTCGGCTCTCGCGCCGATGTGAGCGAGTTTTTGGGCAGTTTTGACGTTTTCGTGCTGCCCTCAAAGATGGAGGCGCTGGGCACTGCTCTGCTTGAAGCGCAGTCGTGCGGGGTGCCTTGCATCGGTAGCGACGCAGGAGGCATAGGCGAGGCGATAAATAGCGGCGAAACGGGACTTTTGTTTAAAAACGGCGATAAAGAATCGCTCAAAGCGGCCTTAAAAACGCTGATAGAAGACGCGGCGCTTCGGGCGAAATTTAGCGCGAACGCGAGGGAATTTATCGTGCGAAATTTCTCGATAGAGACGATGGTTGCGCAGACGGAAGCGATGTATGAAGCTCTTTGAGAGCGCGGCGCGGCTCATTTTGCGCTTTAAATGCGTGCGCAAAACGCAGCTGGTTACGCAGCCCATCCAAACGGTCTGTTTTTTTAGCAACACCGCGCTTGGCGACACGATTTTTAACACGCCCGTTTTTCGCGTTTTTCGCCAAAATTTCCCGCACGTACGCACCGTCGCGCTACTAAATCCATCTACCGCGCCGCTTTTTAAAACCGATCCGAATATCGATGAAATTTTGCTTTATGGCGGCAAAAAAGGCGGCTTTTTGCGCGCTTTATCGCAGCTAAAAAAGATAAAACCCGACGTCATCTTTATCTTGCACTCAAACGAACCCGAGGCTACGCCGCTAGCCGTTTTAAGCGGCGCAAAATACGTCTTTAAGCTGCCAAATGCCGGCAGTAAATTTAGCCCCTTTCACTCAAATGAGCCAGAGCCTTACGGAGATGAGCGATACGTCGTACTAAACCGACTCGAACAGCTTAAATTTGTAGGCATAAAAAGTCGCGACACGAGGCTAAATTTATACCTCGAGGCAAGCGATTTTGCCCGCGTCGATGAAATGCTAAAAAAAGACGGCAAGCGCAAATTTATCGGCTTTCAGATGGGGGCAAGCACGGTTTCTAGGCAGTGGTTTTTTCAGCGTTGGCGGGAGCTGGCGGAGCTGGTATTAGCGCATACGGACGCCGTTATCGTGCTAACGGGCAGTCCCGCCGAGCGAGCGATGACCGCGCAGTTAGACGAGGAGTTAAGAAGCGCGCGCGTGATAGATGCGGCGGGCAAGCTTAGCCTGAGGGAGGCCGCCGCGCTGATAGCTAGGCTTGATCTCCTTGTCACGCCAGACACCGGTCCGCTGCACGTCGCAGCCGCGCTAAAAACGCCTACGATCGGGCTTTTTGCCGTCGCTTCGCCGGTAAACTCAAATCCGGATTTTGACGAAAATATCCATAAATTTATCAAAAAGCCGCGCACCTGTTTGCCTTGCGTCGGTAAAAACTGCAAATTTCAGGAGTGCATGCTGCAAATAGGGGCAGATGAGGTTTGGGAGATGCTAAAGGAAATGATTTGAAAAAGATTTTGTTCGTCGATACGGGGTGCGAATACGGCGGCGGGACGAAGAGTTTTTTGTATCTTTTGCGGGGGCTTGCCGCGCAGCAAAAATACGAGCTTTGCGCGTTTTTTGAGACTGATTACGAGGCGGGCGGACGCAAAATCTCGAAAATCATCGAAGAAGCCGGGGCTAAATTTATAAAATTTGAGCCAAAAAAGCAGCCCTCAAAGCTAAAAAAAGAGCTTTTACGCGCTCTGGGCGGTCAAATTTTAGCAAGATACCTCTACAAAAAAGACTACGACTACGCGCTTTGCTTGCTTGGGCAGGCGCGGCCCGATATCCTTCATCTAAATAATCACTTTTCAACCAATCTCGCCTACATCGCCGCCGCAAACGCCCTAAATATCGCGGTAGTACAGCATCTGCGCAAAAACTCGGCCGTCGAGCCATTTAAGCTTGAAATTTTAAAGCGGCTAAAATTTACGCCCGTTTGCGTTTCAAACGCCACTTACGAATTTTACGCCGCGCAGATAAAGATACCTAAAAACGTGGTTTATAATCCCGTGGAAGCGCCTGTTTTGAAACGAGAAAAGTCTGAAGCGAGCGAAAATTTGAGCCCCTCGCAGACAAATTTAAAAGATAGCGGCGACGATAAAAGCGCCGCCCTAAAAGCCAAATTTGACGCCGAAAAAATAGATATCGTAATGCCCGCAAATTTCTTGACGCTAAAGGGGCACGAGCTTGTTTTTAACGCGCTTGCTGGGCTAAAAAGAAGCGATATAAAGGTTTATTTCGCGGGCGGAGGCGAGCTAAAAGCGGGCGCTAAAGCCAAATTTGACGCGCTGATAAAATCGGGTAAGGCCGAGTATCTAGGTTTTGTTTCCAAGATGGACGAGATTTATGCCGCGTGCGACTATGTGCTTGGATTTTCCAGCGACGAGGGGCTGCCTAGAGTCGTCATCGAGGCGCTTGGCTGCGGGCTTGGCGTGGTGTACTCTGATATCGCCGTCATAAGGGAGATTTATGAAATCTCCTCGAAAAAGCAAGATTTTTTTATAGTTCAAAGAAGCTCGGACGCGCTTTTAGCCTGCTTTGACGGCTTGCGTAAGCCAGCCTCAAAAAGCCCCGACGATGCCGTTATAAAGGCATTTAGCATAGAAAATTATCTTCGCGGGATAGATAGGATATATAGCGAACTTTGACGAAGGCCTCGATATCCGCGAGGTTTTGCTCGCTAAGCTCGAAAAATGCGCTCGCGTCGATGTCGCGCACGGTTTTAAACACGGAGCTAACGGGCGGCAAATGCGAGCTAATCACGAGCGAGTCGGCGACGCCCCTTTGCTCGCTGGCAAAACAAGGCCCCATCAGGCAGATCGTAGGCGTGCGAACGCTGTCTGCGACGTAGTAGTTGCCGGTATCCGAGCTTGCGTAAAGCTGCATCTGCGAGAGGTAAAACGGCAACTCCTCAAGCTTGATTTTATCGATTAAGGAGATGATTTTTAGCTCGTTTTTGCCAAATCTTTTAACGTAAGTATCGCAAATTTGCGAGCTAAAATTTGACCCGCCGCCGGTGCTGTTTTGGTTGCAAATTTGAGCTTTTGATTGCTCGGCATTTGCATTTTCAAGATCGCCGTAAATTTCGCTCGTATCGCTACCGGCTAAATCCGCGCAAATTTCTGGCTTGTTTAAATTCTCTACCCGTTTTTCGTCCGCATTTTCTGCGAGCAGGTTTTTTAGCAGCGCAGCCTCTTCGCCGACGCCGAAAATGTAAACCTCGCAGTCAAATTTGGCGAAAATTTCAAAGATTTTTTCCCAAGTATGTTTTGGCGGAGTTTTCATTTTATTGCCTGCGCTTAGGCTCACGCCGATCTTAAATTTGCCGCTTTTTATTAGATTTTCTTGCGGGATAAAGAGCGGTTTTTGCAAGCATTTTTCATATTTTAGCTCGCTCTCGCCCAGCGTTTTTAGGTAGGTTAGCAGCGTGAGGTCTTGCAGAGTGTGCGGCACTTTTTTCATGCCGAGCGCCAGCAGGGCAAAGTCGCTAGATGCCGCGTAGTGATGCACGGCGATGATATTTTTAGCTAACGTGCAGTGCGCTAAAAAGAGATTTAGGCCGTTTGGCATCAGCACGTAGACACTCTCGTAGTTGCGCGAAAAAAGCTCGAGCGCGAGCCCTAGTTTGGAGGCTTTTTTGCGTTTTATGTCGTTTATCGTAAATATTTTTTCTATTCGGCTGTCGTGTTTTGCGAAGGCTAGGTTTATCTCGTCGATTAGCACGTCAAATTTGCCCAGCTTTTCAAAGATCACGCTCGAGTTTGCGTAATCGCCGATTTTAGCGGTTTGTATGAGTAAAATTTTGCCTTTTTCGCCTTTAAATTTTAGCTTTTTCATCGCGAAAAGATATGGGTAAATCAGCAAATATATGAGAAAATATATCAAAATTTAGGCCTTTATTCCGTAAAAATTTAGCCCAAATTTAGCATAAATTTATAAATTTACGGACGTTTTTTGAGAGCGCGCGGGCTAAAATTCGACTAAAAATCGCTTACTGGATTTTAATGATTTTATCGTTATAATGGGCATTTTAAATTTAAGGAAGAAAATGACCAAGCTGCAAAACCGCTTGCAAAACGCCGCTTTATATCTTGTTTGCGTTTTTATCGCTTGCGAGCACGTTCCGCGTATGACGGCGGCGAAAAATGTCTCGCTTTATCTTGCGCTTGTTTGCGCGATCTGGCTTTACTTTACCGATAGGGCGCGATTTGCCGCAAGGGTCGGCGTAAATTTCAGCCTTTCGCGCGCGCCTGCGTTTTGTCTTATCGCATTTACCTTTTACGCGTTTTTGATCTCGGCTTTTCCTTACGCGCCGCAGTTTGATTCGCTGGGCAACGCTGCGGGCGAGTTTGGCCGCGGATTTGCTTTTTTGCTCATCGTCTACGTCGCGGCAAACGGCGAGACCGATCAAGCAAAATCATTTTTTTACGCGCTGATAGCGGCCTTTGCGGTTATTAGCGTTTATTACGCCGCGCCGCTTTTTAGCGAGTTTGAGAGGCTTGGTAGTGCGGGCGAATTTGACGCGCGGGTCGTGCGCCGCGCGTATGCGGACTACGTGGATAGATTTTTGCCTTTTGCGCTGGCGGGAGTTTTTATCTTTAGGCGGCTTTGGGCGCGAGTTGCGTGCGGCGCGCTTTGTCTGGCGGCCGTAGGGCTTGACGTTTTGAGCGGCGTTAGGGGCAGCTGGGGGGCGATGCTGGCTTGTTTTGTGATGTTTGGTTTTTGTTTGTATATTTTTGGCGGTGAGGCGAAACGTAAATTTAAACTCTTTGCCGTTATCTTCGCCGTTTGCGTCGCGGGCGCGTCTGCGGCGGTTTTGAGCTCGCCTACTGCGATGTATAAATTTTTCCAGATCGGGCTAGTGAGCGAGGCGAACCTCGAAAACGAGAGCATGAGAGAGCGTATCGCGGGTGCTGGCTTTAGCTCGGGGCGCGATTTGATTTTAAAGGAGCGCTTGCCGCTGCTTTTTACTAGTCCGCGCGCGCTAACGGGGCTTGGATACGGCAAGGAGCAGTACGACGCATTTTTACGAGACGAGGCGGACAAGGGCGCGCAGATCTCGATGATGCAAAAGAGGCCGAGCGGCGAGCGGTACTGGTTTAACGACGAGCCGTTTTTTATCGGGCATTACTACTACTACGGCGCGGTCGGCACGGCGCTGCTACTGGGCGGTTTTATCTCGCTTTTGGCGTATGCGTTTAGATATTTTTTGCGCTCGCGCGAGCTGCTTTTTGCGGCGATTTTTATCTCGCTAGCGTGTTATTTCGGCGTGCGCGGGCTGTTTGAGGCGATAAATTTACGCATACTTTATATGTTTTATATGCTTGGATTTTTCGTCTTGTTAGCGGCGCGGACGGGAGCTAAAGGAGGCGGCATTGAGCGTTAGTGTTTTGATGTATCATCATGTTTTAAAAAAGGGTGGATTTATCGCTTCTAGCGCGGAGGATTTTGCCTCGCAGATGAGGTTTCTCGCCGAGGCGGGCTATAAAACGCTCACGATGAGCGAATTTATCGCCTACAAAAAGGGCAAGCTAGCCGTACCTAGAAAAAGCGTCCTCATCACCTTCGACGACGGCTGGAAGGACAACTACGTTTACGCCTACCAGGTCTTGCGCGAGTTTGGGCTGCGGGCGAGCATATTTTTAGTGACGCAGTGGATAGAGCGAGCAAGCATGCGGCGGGGCGAGTTTACCGAGCTAACTCACTCCGAATACAAAAAAGTAGCCCCCCAGCGCCCGCAGGACGTGTTTTTGAGTCTTGACGAGATAGCTGCGATGCGGGACGTTTTTGACTTTCACTCGCATACGCATACGCATTTTGACGAGTATTTCGGCGTGCTCCCGCCTGAGGAAAATTTCGCTCGGTGCCGCGAGTTTATGCGCGCAAATTTGGGCATCGAGGATAAAATTTTGTGCTGGCCGCGCGGCAAATACGACGAAAATTTGATGCGCCTAGCTAGGCAGGCCGGCTACGAGGCGTTTTTTACGACGCAGCGAGGTATAAACAGACCAGGCGGCGACCTATCGGCTATCAAGCGCATCGCCGCTAAAAAAGATGCCGCGTGGCTAAAACGCACGCTTTTTATCTATCAAAACGACATTTTGGGCGGGATATACTCGAAGATAAAAAAGTAAAATTTGCTCTAAATTTGAGTAAAATTCGGCATTTTGGCGGATCTGGTTCGATCTGCATAAATTCGGCTCAAATTTAAAAGGCGTGAGATGGGTGCAGTTTTACGCGGCTGCGGGGTGTGCGTTTGCTTCTCTGGCGGCATTTAAAGGATCGTTATGAAATTTCGCAAACTTAAAATCAAAATCCTAGCCGCAGTGCTACTTCTAGCTGCGATACTCTGCGTCGCATTTATCCGCATCGTACCGGATTACTCCACTTCGCGAGGCTTTGTGATAGTTTCTCTTTCCGACTACGATAAATACAAGCAGGGATACTGCCTAAAAGAGGATAGAATTTTACCGAGAGAGGAGCTGTATAAAAGAGCGATTTTGGATTTTTTAGAAAAAGGCAAAATAATTCTTTATACGATGAGGAGTAACGATTGTAAAAAATTTAAGGGCATCAAAGAATGTAGAGATATCTATAATAAAATGCTGAATTATTACACTACTTATGGGCATGGCAATAAAATAACATATGATAAAGTATTGGAAATAAACCGAGATAGAAATATCTCTTATAATAAATCAA
>CAUSIL010000078.1:0-8184 GCA_963531395.1 uncultured Campylobacter sp. | reverse complement strand
AAACGGTAAATCGCCCTAAAACGGCAAAATACCGGCTCGCGGCGACGAGCACGCGCAGATTAAATTTGCTCGCGAGTTTGAATTAATCTCGCGGCGGCAAGAGCTAGTTTGGCGGCTTGGACGCGTCGTTTGATGCGAGCGGAAAAACATAAATGACTGATTTAAACGAGCGTAAAATCATAAAAGCTCGCGCTAAAGTCGGTCGATATTAAAAGCAAGAAAAAGGTAAAAAAATAAAAATAAGGAGGTCAGAATGGAAGAAATAGCGTTTTTTAGACCGTCTATCGACGATACGGAGATAAATCTCATCAAAGAGGCGCTAAAAGACCACGGTTCGGCGATCGTAGCAAGATTTGAGAGCGAGCTGCAGGAGTATTTTGGCGTCAAGCACGCCATAACGACGAATAACAACAGCGCGGCGCATCATCTGGCGCTTTGTTCGATGGATCTAAAGCGCGGCGATAAGATCATCTGCTCGGTAAATTCTACCCCTAGCGTCGCTCAAGCGATTAGGCATTTTGACGCCGAGCCGATATTTGTCGATATAAACGAAGACGACTTTAATATGAACGCCGAGTCTCTAAGAAATACGCTAAAAATCCACAATCACAAAAAGCTAAAAGGAATATTCGTAAATCATGTAGGCGGGCAGGCTGCCGATATGGACGAGATATACGACATCGCTAACGAATACGAAATAAAAGTGCTAATCGATGCGGGAAAATCTATAGGACTAACGTATAACGGCGTCAAAATCGGCTCTGATAAGCGCTCGCTTGTCTCTTGCTTTAATATGCATTCGCAAATGACTAATCCAATCGCGACGGCGGGATTTATGCTCACTAACGACGACGCCATCGCAGAGCGCGCTAGGCTGCTACGCAACTACGCCATCGTAAAAGGCGGCATAGACAAAGACGGCAACCTAGGCTATATCTACGACGTCGTGGATATCGGAGTAAAATACGATCTAACCGGACTTTGCGCCGCATACTCGATGGCTCAGTTTGAAAAAAACGATAAATTTATCCAGCGTCGCCGCGCTATCGCCGCGCTATACGACGAGGCGCTAGCAGACTGCCCGCACGTATCGCTTCCTATCAAAAAACGCGATCACATATATATCCAATACATCATCAAAATCGACAAAAATCGCGACGGGTTTGCCAAAGAGCTGCTAGAGCGCGGCATTCATACGGCGCTTCACTATAAGCCTATGCATCTTTTAAGCTACTATAAAAGTAAATATTCGCTTAAGGTAAATTCTTTTCCTAACGCATTAAGGACGTATCAGCAGGTGCTTTCGCTTCCGGTTTATAACGCGCTTAGCGACGAGGAGGCGCACCGCGTGTGCGAGACTATGCTAGAGATAGCTAGAACTCGTGCTTAAGCGCCAAATTTACGCCTTTGCGCAGGAGTATTTTTACGCTCCGAATTTATGGCAAAAGTGCCTGGCTATAGCGCTTTTGCCCTTTAGTGCGCTTTACTGCGCCGGCGTGATTTTAAAGGCCAAATTTAGCAAAGCTTTAGATTTTGGCATACCGATTATCAGCATCGGAAATTTAACCCTAGGCGGTAGCGGAAAGACGCCGCTTGGTATCGCTATCTTAAACGAATTTGAGGGCGGCGTCGTCATTTTGCGAGGCTACGGCAGAGATTCAAGCGGACTCGTCAAGGTCGCGATCTCGGGCGAAATTTTGGTGGGCGTCGCGGCTAGCGGCGACGAGGCGATGGAGTACGCAAAAAGTGTAAAAAACGCAAACGTCATCGTGAGCGAAAACCGCGACGTAGCGATAAAAGAAGCCCTAAATTTAGGCGCAAAGTACGTGCTGCTCGATGACGGTTTCGGTAAATTTCACATCAAAAAATTTAACGTCCTAATCCGCCCCTCCGCAAAGCCTTATTTTGATTTCGTCCTGCCTAGCGGCGCGTATCGCTACCCTGGCAAATTTTACGCCAAAGCCGACTACGTCGTAAAAGAGGGCGAGGATTTTACTCACACAAGCCAAATCATAAATCAAACTCCAAAGATGGTTTTGGTCACCGCTATCGCAAATCCGCAGCGCTTGGAGCCTTATTTTAGCCTTTGCGCCGGGCGCGAGATATATCCCGATCACTACGCGTTTTCGCGGGACGAGCTAGCGAGGATCCTAGGGCGCTACGGCGCGACCTCGCTTTTGGTTACGCGAAAAGACGCCGTAAAGATGGAGGAATTTGGTCTGCCTCTTTCCGTCATCGCGCTAAAAACGACGCTGGCGGATAAATTTAAACGAATTATCAAAGAGAAAATTCTATAATCTGCTAAAAATTTTAGGACGCTTTAAATGAAATTCGTACTAACTTCTTGCGCCGACAAGGCCGCGGCTAAAACTCTAGCCAAAAAGCTCGTAAAAGCTAAATTTGCCGCTTGCGTCAGCGTTTTTAAGGCAAATAGCGTTTATTTTTGGGACGGCGAGATAAAGGATGAAAAAGAGCGAGTTTTACTCGTAAAAACCGCGGTTAAATTTAAAAAAATCGCTAAATTTATAAAGAAACATCACGACTACGATCTGCCCGAGATTGTGGCTTTTAAGGCGGATAAAGCTAGCAAAAAATACAAAAAATGGATAAAAAAGGAAAGTAAATGAAGCTATTTCAAACTAGAGCAAATGCGGGCGAGAGCCTAAAAAGCGTAGAATTTAGCCAGGCGCTACTAAGCCCTAGCTCCGCTCACGGCGGGCTTTACGCGCCGACGCAGCTGCCTAAGCTAGACGATAATTTTTTTGCCGAGGCGGTAAATTTAACCTACGCGCAAATCGCGCTAAAAATCATAGAGAAATTTGGATTTGACGCTGATACGGCGATGTTTGAGAGGGCGGTGAAGCGGTATGAGAGATTTGACGATCCGCAAAATCCCGTACAGGTGCGAAAAATCGGCGAAAATCTTTACATAAACGAGCTTTATCACGGGCCTACGCGCGCGTTTAAAGATATGGCGCTACAGCCGTTTGGCGCGCTACTTAGCGAGCTGGCTGCAAAAAGAGGCGAAAAATACCTCATAATGTGCGCGACTAGCGGCGACACTGGACCTGCGACGCTAGAGACATTCGCGAACGCGCCCGGCGTCAAAGTCGTCTGCCTCTACCCAAAAGACGGCACGAGCGAGGTACAGCGCCTACAAATGATAAACGCTGACGCCGCAAATCTCAAAGTAATCGGCATCGAGGGTAACTTCGACGATGCGCAGCGCGCGCTAAAAAGCCTGCTAGCCAGCGAGAAATTTAAAGAGCGTCTAAGTGCGGCTGGACTCTCGCTCTCGGCGGCAAATTCGGTAAATTTCGGCCGAATTTTATTTCAGATCATCTATCACGTTTACGCTCATGTCTATCTACTAAAAACGGGCGAGTTAAATGGCGAGTTTGACATTGTCGTGCCTAGCGGTAACTTCGGTAACGCTCTGGGTGCATACTACGCTAAAAAAATGGGCGCAAAAATCGGTAAAATCAAAATCGTCTCAAACGCAAACAACATCCTGACCGAGTTTTTCACGCAGGGGCGATACGATTTGCGCGGCAAAAGCCTAGTTAAAACGATCAGGCCAGCGATGGACATCCTGGTGTCGTCAAACGTCGAGCGGTTACTTTTTGATAAATTTGGCGCCGTGAGAACCAAAGAGCTGATGGATAGTCTTACCGGCGAGGGCTTTTACGAGCTTTCAAAGAGCGAGCTAGACGCGCTAAAAGAGGACTTTGACGCTGATTTTTGCAGCGATGCGGAGTGCGAGAAATACATAAAAGAGTGGGCGGCAAAAGGCGTCGCAGTCGATCCGCACACGGCTACATGCTTTAAAGCGGCGGCAAATTTGGCGCGTCGGTGCGTGATAACCTCGACCGCGCACTGGGTCAAATTTGCTCCGAGTATGTTTAAGGCGCTAAAAAACGAAACGCTAAAAGACGAAAAAAGCGGGCTTGAGGCCTTGGCGGCGGAGTTTAACGACGAAGTGCCAGTAGCGATAAGATCGCTATTTGCAAAAGCCGCCGTGCACGACGAAAATGCCGCAAAAAGCGATATAGAAGCTAAAATTTTAGCTTGGATCGAGCGATGATTATCATCCCCGCAAGGCTCGCTTCGACGCGAATGCCTAATAAAATTTTACGCGAAATAAACGGAGTGCCTATGTTCGTCGCTACGGCGCGCAGGGTGAGCGCGGCTGACGAGGTCGCCATTGCCGCAGACGACGAGGGCGTGGCGGATATCGCGCAAAAATTTGGCTTTAAAGCCGTGATGACGAGCCGATCGCATCAAAGCGGAACCGACCGCATCAACGAAGCGGCGGGAATACTCGGCGTCAAAGATAGCGAAATCATCATAAACGTGCAGGCTGATGAGCCCTTTATCGAGCCTGAAAATATCGTCAAATTTAGAGAATTTTGCGAGGAAAACGCGGAGAGAGCATTTATGTTTTCGTGTTTTAAATTTGTCGGCAGCGAGCTAGCGGATGATAAAAACCTAGTCAAGGTCGTGACAGACGACGCGGGCTACGCGCTTTATTTCTCGCGTTCACGCATCCCGTTTGACCGTGCTGCGTTTGACGCGTACAAGGCGCATCTTGGCATCTACGGTTATAGCGCGGTAAATTTAAAAAGATTTTGCTCATTTGCGCCCTCAATCTTAGAAAATACCGAAAAGCTCGAGCAACTGCGCGCTCTATCAAACGGCGAGAAAATCCTCATGCTCGAAGTGCAAAGCGACAGCATCGGTATCGACTGTGAGGAGGATCTGCAAAGGGCGCGAGCGAAATTCGGCGTTATCGCCAGTTAAGACCGCAAGCGATAAAAATGCTAAATTTGACTAAAACCGAGTCTGGCAAAATTTACTAGGGCGTCAAGGTTACGGCTATGTTCTCGTAAGCAAGCACTCACGCGTCAAATTTGCCTAATAAAACTGCGCCCCAGAGCGTTTGCGCTTTAAAATCTCGTTCCTAACCACAAAAATATAGGATAAAACGGCTCTTAAAGCGTTTGCGCGGCATTTAATATACCGCGCCGCAAAGGTAAATTACGCCTTTAAATTTTAAATTTAACCAGCCTATAGGTCGGATCAAAGCGAAAAGCTAGCAAATTTTGCAAAATCCCAAAAAGACACATAAAAGTAACGAAGCTACTGCCGCCGTAGCTGTAAAACGGCAGCGGGACACCCACCACCGGCGCAAACCCTATCGTCATCATGATATTTACGCTAACGTAGATAAACACGAGTATCCCGATCCCAGACGTCATCGTCTGGGTGAAATAATCATCCTTTAGCCCGTAGTTTAGGCTGAGCAGATGAGCTATCAGCGCGCCGTAAAAGCTAAGTAGCGCAAGCCCGCCGTAAAATCCGTATCGCTCGATCGTATATGCGAAGATAAAATCGCTAGTGGAAATGGGCAAAAATTTAAAATGCGTCTGCGTCGCTTCGTCTTTTGGTTTGCCCTTTAGGCCGCCGCTACCGATAGCGATGATGCTTTGACGTACGTGGTAGTTAGACTCCTCGCTTAAAAAATCCGTGATACGCTTTTTTTGATAATCGTGCAAATTTTCGTAAATCAAGGGGGCGGCGAGCAAAACCCCCGCAAATATCGCAAACCAGATTTTTTTATTTACACCGATGATAAAAAGCACGGCGTAGCCCACGATGAGCAGTATCAAAGCGGTGCCAAGATCGGGCTCTTTTAAAATCAGCACGAAAGGCAAAAGGATATAAAGGCTAAGCCGTCCAAAGTCTTTAAGCCCGTATCCCTCTTCGCCGGGCGGGTGCTGTTTTATGAGGTAGCCTAGCATCAAAAGAAGCGCCGGTTTCATGATCTCTGAGGGCTGAAGCGTAAAGTGGATAAAGGGAAACTCAAGCCATCTTTTTGCGCCCAGTTTGCTTGCGCCAAAAAGATCGACGCAAATAAGCAGCACGACGCAAATCCAGTAAAATAGCGGTATGAGCCAGGCGATCTTGCGAATGGGGAGCAAAAAGAAAAATAAAAACGCAGCTAGACCGACGCCAAAATATACAAGCTGCTTGCCAGCCAGGATAGAATTTGCCTCAGAAACCAAAATGTATGATAAAATAATAATAGGAAGTATCAAAAACGGCTGAACGAAGTCAAAATGGGTTAAAATTCGCCTATCGAGTCTTATCAAAAATTTGCCTTTTTTGAGCGATTATAGCATTTTAAAGGAAACAAATCTAAAAATGACGGAAAAAGAGATCAAAATTTTAGAGGATGCGCAGGCGAGGGCGGACGCGTTTTTGGCAGCCGAGCTAAACGTCGCTAGAAATCAAGCGCTAAATTTGATAAAAAGCGGACTAGTTAGCCTAAACGGCAAGCCGCTAACTAAGCCATCGGCGAAGCTAAATTTGGGTGATGTTTTGAGGATCAAATTTGAGCAAAGCGAGCCTGATACGGCTAAATTTGAAGCGGAATTTGAAGTGCCGATCATTTACGAGGACGAGGATTTGCTCGTGTTAAATAAACCGGCAAATTTAGTCGTCCATCCAGCTCCTAGCGTCAAGGAGCCTACGCTTGTGGATTGGCTCGGGGCAAAGGGATTTTTGCTATCAAATTTAAGCGGACAAAGTAGAGCCGGTATCGTGCACAGGCTAGATAAAGGCACTAGCGGAGCTATCGTCGTAGCTAAAAATAACGCCGCTCACGCCGCGCTTTCAAGCCAGCTAAGCGACAAAAGCATGGGGCGCATCTATCTAGCTCTAACGGATTTGCCGCTCAAGCAAAACTGCATCGTCGAGCGAGCCATCGGACGAAATCCAGCTAACCGCCTAAAAAAGGCGATAGTTTCAAGCGGCCGCGCGGCAAAAAGCGCCTTTGCGAATCTACTTTTTAGCGAATTTTACGGCTCCGCGCAGAGCAAAAACGCGGGCGTAAATTTGATCGCGGCAAAGCTTTTTACAGGTAGGACTCATCAGATAAGAGTGCATCTAGCTAGCTTAAACCGCCATATTTTGGGCGATGCTTTATACGGTTTTAAGAGCGAAAAGGATAAAATCGGCCGAGTAATGCTTCACGCCTACGGGCTATATTTCACGCATCCGCGCACGGGCGGGCAAATGAGCTTTGTCGCGCCTATTTGGGATGATTTTAGTGAAATTTTACTTAGCAAATTTAGCAAGGAGAATATAGATGAAAAGATTGATTTTATGGGGCTTAGCGGGCTCTTTAGCCATTGTGATGAGTGGATGCGTATCATCTAGCGGGCCTGCGCAAGTAAATGCGAATTTGCCGACCGTCCAGAGCCTAAAAACCATAAGCGATATGACTGAAGTGGGCTTTGAGTGGACGCCGACTCCGACTTCAAACGTCGCGGGCTACTATCTATACCGCTCAAATCCAAACGAAAATAACGGCAAAATGAAGGTCGTAGCCGACATCAAAGACCGCTTTGCCAGCCACTATGTGGACGCAAATTTAGCCCCAGAGACGACATACTCGTACGAAATGAGGACGTATAACGAGAGCAAACAAGTCTCAAATCAAGGCATCGTCGTTAGCGCGACGACCAAGCCTCTTATGGACTCGGTACCTTTCGTTAGAGCGCTTACGAATTTGCCCGAGCGCGTAAAGCTCATCTGGAGACCGCATCCTGATCTTCGCACGGCATCTTACGTCATCGAAAAAGCAGATATAAATAAAGAAAACTGGAGGCAAATCGCCGAGGTAAGAGGCAGACTAAACGCCGAGTATATCGATGACGACGTGAAGTCTGGCAAAAGCTACAAGTATAGAGTTTTCGTAAAAACGACTAGCGGCACGATCTCAAAACCTAGCGAGATCGTGGACTCTACGACAAAGCAACTACCAAACGAGGTCGTAAATGCCCAAGCTACTCAAAACGCGCCTAAAAAGATTATTTTGACGTGGGATAGCGTGGCTAGCGACGACTTTGCCTACTATAAAATTTACAGCGCGTCAAGCAAATTTATGCCCTACACTTATCTCGTTAAAACCACGTCAAATAGCTACGAGGATCTTATAAACGAAAACGGCGCGACCAGATACTATAAAATCACCATCGTCGATAAAGACGGCCTAGAGTCTAAAAAGCCTAGCGAGCCTATCATCGGTATGACGCTAGGAGCTATCGACGCGCCGGTCGTATCATCTATCGTGGCCGACAGCACGGCGGTTAAGCTCACGTGGAACGCCTCTGATAAGGC
>CAUSIL010000077.1:0-8204 GCA_963531395.1 uncultured Campylobacter sp. | reverse complement strand
GTCGCTAGTGGCCTTTTCGGACACCCCTAACGTTTCGTAAAGACTATTGCTCATGTTATATCCTTTTAGTCAATTAATTTTATAGCGATTATAGCACAAAGCTTTAGCGTATGTCAATCAAGTATAGTAAATAAGATAATTTTAAACGGCTTAAAGAATAATTAACTTTACATTGAGCTTAGCGCCATATAATCGCGCTTTGAAAAATTTTATCCAAAAGGAAAAACAATGAAAAAGATAACCGTATTATCTTTGGCTACGTCTTGCGCAATCTTTGCCGCAAGCATAAATTTTAACGAACCGGCAGAGGATTTTACTAGAATAAATCCCGAATTTAATAAAAACGTCGTCCTCTCCTACAATAGCTCCATCGCCGATGCTAAAAAATCAGTCGTAAATATCTCTACTACAAAAACACTAAACGGCGCGGGAGCCGATATGGGCGATATGTTTAACGATCCTTTTTTTAAAGATTTCTTCGGCTTTCAGTTTAATATCCCTCAAGAAAAGCAAAAAAGCAGTTCTTTAGGATCAGGCGTCATCATCTCCTCCGACGGCTACATCGTAACCAACAATCACGTCGTAGAAGATAGCGACGAGATCGTAGTCACGCTGCTAGATAGCGACAAAGAGTACAAAGCTAAAATCATCGGCACCGATCCAAAAACCGACCTAGCTATCATCAAAATCGACGCTAAAGAGCTAAAAGCTATACCTTTTGCCGACTCGGCTAAGCTAATGGAAGGCGATATAGTTTTTGCCATCGGAAATCCTTTCGGCGTGGGCGGCAGTATCACTCAGGGTATAGTCTCAGGCCTAAATAAAGACAACATCGGACTAAATCAATACGAAAATTTCATCCAAACCGACGCCTCGATAAACCCGGGCAACTCAGGCGGCGCGCTAGTCGATAGCCGAGGCTATCTAGTGGGCATAAACTCGGCTATCCTTAGCCGCAGCGGCGGAAACAACGGCATCGGCTTTGCCATCCCGTCAAATATGACCAAAGATATAGCCAAAAAACTCATCGAAGACGGCAAGATCGAGCGCGGATATATCGGCGTGATGATAGCAAATCTCAACGAGCAGCAAAAAGAGATCTACAAAAATAAAGAAGGCGCGCTAATTAGCAGCGTAGAAAAGGGATTGCCGGCCGATATCGCGGGCATTAAACGAGGCGATCTAGTCGTAAAAATCGACGATAAAGATATCAAAAACGCAAACGACCTAAAAAATCTCATCGGCTCGCTAGCTCCAAACAAAGAGATCACGCTAACCTACGAGCGCTCGGGCAAACTAGAGACCGCTAAGATAAAACTAGCCAACGCCAACGCCCAGTCAAGCGGCGGCAAAGCGACCAAGGGTGACTCGGCGATAGACGGCCTTAGCGTAACGTCGATCGATGATAACGCAAGGTTTAAGTATAGACTAGCCTCAGACGTCGCAGGCGTGCTCGTTACAGACGTAAAATCAGGCTCAAATGCCGAAAAATTCGGCTTTGAAAAAGGCGATATCATCATCCAGGTCGCCGAGGAAAATATCAAAAATTTAGACGACTTTAACAAAGCCGTAGCAAACGCCAAAGGCAAAAAAACTCTCGTTTGGGTCAATCGCGGCGGACTTTTCCAAGGCCTTGTTATCAAATAATCTAAGACTAAGGCGCGCTAAAATGCGCCTTAATCTAAATTTATCCTTTTTTCGCCGGCTTGCCTCTATCAAGCAAGCTTAAATTTACCCTATTTTATCGCAGCACCCGGTTTACGCCTTTGCTTAATTTAAAATCCTTACCCGCAGTCTAAATTTACCGTTTTAAAACCCCGCGCTTGTTTGCCGTCTAAAATAAACCGCATTTTAAATTTACTCTGCAGGGTTTATTTGATTTTAGCCTCCGCTAAGCTTGCCCAGATGCCTGCTTTTAAGCAAATTTGGGCTAAATTTCAAAATCTATCTAACAAGGATAAAGCATGAACGAAAACCAAATCTCGCTGGCTGGCAAAATAAAAAACGAGATAAATCTAACGATAAAAAACGGGCTAAAAGAGCGCTACAAGGGAGAGGCACCATACTCGCGGTGCCGCGTACAGGAAGGATATTACGATACTTTTGCGTTAGAGTGCGGCAGATGCGGTTTTAGCATGTCTTATAGCGACTCGTATTATGAGGCGAGCGAGCTTAGCGAGGATGAGCTAAAAGCGGCTTTGCCGCTCATCGTAAAGGGCGTAGAGGAGGAATTTTTAGACGAAAAGAACCTGCCGTTTTTCGCGTATAAGCTAAATTTATCAGTCAAATTTGAAAGCGAGGACTCGCCGCATAAATTTTACTTTGAAAACGCGGCTAGAAAGGCTGAACTAAAGCGTAGGCTAGAAGGCTATGTGGACGAAGTAGTTACTAGACGCACGGCAAAGGTCAAGGACGAACGCGAGCTTTACGTATTTATGGGGCACGTTTTTGATCTGCCTCTTATGGGTTATGACGAATTTGCGCTTATAGAGCTGATAGAAAAGTTTGAGCTAGCCGTGCAGGACTCTAAAAGCAAACATCTAACCGATGAGTTTAAAGAGGCACTTACTTGCTATCTGCAAGATTGGCGAGACGATAAGTTTATGCCTAATTTTTACGATATTTGCGGCGATGATTGGGAGAGGACTTATGAGCTTAAAAAGGATTTTAAACCCCAAAACGTAAGCGCCGGCGAGCTTGCGCTTTTCGTGCGAGCGGCGTTTTGGCGGATCAAATATAAAAGCTTTAGCTGGGACGTAAAATTTGCGCGCAAAGACCTCGAAAGCGCGGCTCTGATTTTCGGTTCGGCGCAGGCGCAAAAGTATTTAGACTGCGGCACAGGCGAGTTAGACGAAAGCCTAACGAGATTTAAGGACGCGGACATAGAGTGCGCCGCAAACGATGTTTTTGCGCAAATTATCGTAAAAATCAAAAGCGAAACGCCTCAGGCTTACAAAAAGGCGCTAATCTTTATCGTAAATCTGCTGCGAGCGGGCTTTGCGGCTAGCTACGCCGTTAAATTTAGCTCAAAAGCGGATAAAATTTATCTGCCGGTAAAAGGGCTTGAAAAGACGCAGACGCACCGATTTTTCGCTACTGCATTAGCGCATGAGGTAGACTCGGAGCTTGAGCTTTACGCCAAAGAAGCTCTAAGGCATAAATACGAATTTTATGCCGATATAAACGACGAAAAGTGCCTAATGACGGGCAGTTACGCGGTATTTGGCCTTGCGCTAAAAAGCGAGAAATATTTCGCGCTAGCTAAGCAGTATTTTAAAAACGTAGACGACGAACATCAAAGCGCGCATATAAAATTTATCGAGGCTTTTATCGATAAATACGGCGTTAGCGCGCAGAGCTTGGACGTATTGGTCGATGCCTTCTCATCGTATCAGGAGGATAAAATTTATAAAAATTTACGTGTGCTAATGGACGAACCTGCAAACAAAGCGCTTTTTTTGCGCGCCCTTGAAAACCTAAAAGATTATAAAAAGGAAAAGGCGGCGTATGCGGCCTGGGGGCGGGGCTGGGAGAAAAATTTAAAGGCGGAAATTTGAAGACTATCTTATATTGGTTTTTGACAGAAATTCAAAGCGGACAAAGATGCTTGGCTGCCGCAAAATTTAGCAGACTTTTTAGAATCTCAAAAAATGCATTTAGGCTTAATAAGCTTTATTTTGGCTTAGGGGCGGCATATTTGGTTTTGTATTTAGCATTTGATTTTTTACCAAATTTTTCATTTTCTGCGCCCGCCTTTGGTGTTTTTTATGATTTAGCTTATTTAGCATTTAGGGCGTCCGTTCCACTATTTTTGGCTTATTTTTGCATAGATAAAAGCAAACTTTCGTTCGTTAAAAAGCAAAATTTAACGCCGCAATTTATGTTTATCGCAGCAGGTTGGTGTTTACCGATTTTGTATAAATTCGGCGGGGAATATTTTTACTATTTTTATATCGCTGCACCGATTTTATTTTTAACTTTTCGAGCTAGAAGTATAAATTTTATCCTATTTTTCGCGCCGATTTGCCTCGAGTTATTTTTCGATACCTTTTACGACAAAGGCGGGATTTTGGCTCTTTTGCTATTTCTTATATCTATCTTTATGGGGCTATTATATGATAAGATTTTACGGAAAACGCTTTTATGATTTTTTAAAATTCACTCGCTCAAAGTTGTTGCCTACCAAAATTCGGCTTTGCTAGCGCTTAGCGAAAAATTTGGAAGTGAAAGCTTTTTGCTTCGGCTATGCCTTGTAACTACAAGTAGACCGGTCGTAAATTTTAAAATTTTTTTAGAGACAAATTTAATATTTTCAAGATACGGGTCTCGGCACGTAAAATTTGAAACCGAATTTGCAAATTTGCCAAATTTTGACTTCAAATTCGAGCGCAAAAAGGATAAAGCAAAGTATCTTGCTATAAATTTACGCCGCCGCGCTCGTAGCTAAATAAAAAGGTAAATTTCGTCCCGAGACTAAACCCCTGCTTGCAGTTGCAAGCAAATCATTTAAAGACGTGCAAGAAACTAGCCACGCTCGCCATTAAAAATTAAACCAAAACTCGCTATAATCCCCCCAAAGGACATAAAATGATAAAAATTCTGATGATAGAAGACGATTTAGAGCTAGCTGAAATTTTGACCGAGTTTTTAGCAAAAAGCGATATGAGCGTAACGACGGCGGAGGAGCCCTATATCGGGCTTTCGACGCTAAACGTAGAAAAATTCGACCTCGTGATCTTAGATCTCACGCTACCGGGACTCGACGGCCTAGAAGTGTGCAAAGAGATTCGCAAGCGCCACGACGTGCCCATCATCATCTCAAGCGCGCGCCACGATATCACGGACAAAGTAAACGCTCTAGATAACGGCGCGGACGACTACCTACCAAAGCCCTACGACCCGCAGGAGCTACTAGCTCGTATCAAAAGCCACCTACGCCGCCAAAGCACTGTAGCGGGCGCAAATTTAAGCGGCGCAAAGGAGCCTGCGCGCGAGAAAGATATCGCGGTAGACGACTTTAAACACGTCATCACGCTAAAAGGCGAGCCGTTAAATTTGACCGCGGCGGAGTACGATATCCTAAAATACATGCTTCAAAAAGAAGGCGGCGCCATCACGCGCGAGGAGTTTATCTATAACTGCGCGAGCATCAGCGAGGACTCGACGAACAAGAGCATCGATGTCATCATCGGGCGCATCAGAGGCAAGCTAGGCGACGACCCAAAAGAGCCAAAATACATCCACGCTATCCGCGGCATCGGCTACAAGCTAATGCAGTAAATTTTAAAGCCCGCAAATGAAACGTTCATCGGTTTTTTACACTATCACTTTTATCTTTGCTTTGGCGCTAACAAGCATATTTCTCGCGTTTTTGTGGCTGATGGACTACGACAAGCAAAACTACGCGCGCGAGCTAAACGCCAAATACTCCACGATCGCTAGAAATCAGCTCTTTTTAATGAGCGGTATCATAAACGAAAAAGAGTACGAGCGTCAAACGGGCGACTTTAAGATGCCCGAGATCACTAACGAGCGGCAAAAAGAGGAGATCCTGGCAAACGCAACAGTGCTTGAGGAGATATCAGCAGACATCGGCTCCAGCGCTATCATGATCTATCAAAATCACCACTACCTAAAAGTCCAGCACGTGGATAAAGTCCTACTTTTAAAGGATAACGACTACCAGCCGTACCGCTACGACATCATCAAGATCATCTTTTCGCTAGTGGCGATCATACTTCTTGCCGCTTACGTTTTTGTTATCAGGAAGCTAAAACCGCTATGAAAACTAAAGCGCCAGATAGCCAAATTTGCCGCGGGCGAGATCGACGAAGTGCAAAACGTCAGCAGCGGTAACGACGAAATTTCCGAGGTTGCGGAAGCATTTTACGATGCGGTATCCCAGATCAAAAGCTTAAACGCATCGCGCAAGCTATTTTTAAGAAACATAATGCACGAGCTAAAAACCCCGATCACCAAAGGCCGCCTAGCCGCCGAAATGATCGAAAAAAGCAAAAATCAAGAGCGACTCGTGTCGGTGTTTATAAAGCTTGAAAATCTCATAAACGAATTTGCCGCCGTCGAGCAGGTTACCTCAAACATCGCGCTAAATAACACTAAAATTTGCCGTATCGACGATGTTATCGACGAGGCTCTGGATATCGCTATGGTCGATCCCGGACAGGTTACTATTAGCAAGCTAGAGGACGTGAGCCTAAATGCGGACTTTAAGCTACTAGCGATCGCCGCCAAAAATATGATCGATAACGCGCTAAAATACTCCCCAAACAAGCACGTAAATATCACGATCACGCGCGAGTCGATCAAATTTATCAACGAAGGCGAGCGGCTGTCAAAGGAGTTGCGCCACTACGTCGAGCCCTTTACCAAGGGCGAAAGCGCGCAAAAGAGCTTCGGTCTGGGGCTCTACATCGTAGAAAACATAATCAAAGCTCATAAGCTAACTCTGGGCTACGAATACAAAAACGGACTAAACGTATTTAGCTTTGAAAACCTGCAAAATATCGCTGCGTAGGGTAAATTTGAGCGCTTTGTAAAATTTGCGGAGCGTGGGGTAAATTTGAACTAAAATTTAAAGCGAGCCGCTTTTGTTTAAATTTTAAAATTCAAAGTATCGTTTGCGACCAACTAAACTCCGAATTTTAAACCGTAAATTCGTCGCTTGTTTTAAATTTGCATATGGTTAAATTTAGCAGCTCCTCGCTACTCATAATAAAAAGACTTTACGGGCGCGAATTTAGTCTTCTTGCGGGCGCATCATCGACGGTATAGGCGGTACGCTAAACCGCCTTGCAAGCAAGCTGGGCGGAGGGCTAAAGCTTGCGCGCGGCGAGGATTTGCCCTCGCGGGCGGCTAAATTTGATGCGGGTAGCCAAATCGGCACTTTTGGTTTTGAGAGCGCAGGCAAAATTTGTAGCAAAAACAGTGACTGCAAGCAAAAATTGAGTTCGCAAGGCTTGGAAACCAAAGCAGATTTGCCGTTTTTGCGAGAGGGTCAAATTTTACGCCCGCAGCGCTCAGACGGCCCAAATCTTGACGGCGCTAAAAATTCAAACGACTTTTACCGAGCGACAAACGACGTAAAAAGCTCGCTCCAAGATGGCGGCGCCACAAATGTACCGGGCGTAAGCGGCAAATTTTACTATCCAAACGGCAACAGCGTGGAGTGTTTTTACTTGGGCAGAGCGCTAGATGCGGCACAACTTGAGCGGATGGGGATGTTTTTAAAGCGGCTCGAAAAGATACGAGAGATTGATTAAATTTAGCTACCGCGCAAAAACAGCCCATCTGTATACTCAAGCAGACAGGCCGATGATTTCAAAGCCTACAATAAAATCAAGCAAATCGTCTCAAAGGCGCAATACAAGCAAAGAGATTAAGCATAAATTCTCGGGCCTACCAAACCTTAAAATTAGCGTAAATAGCCAAACCGGCAAAATGCGAATTTAATACGGTAGACGTAATTTTAAGCAAATTTTAGCGATAAAATCAAGATTGAAAGCTTATAAATTTTAGTGCGTCCACTCCAGGATGCAATCTAGGTTCAAAAATAAGCCTATGATTTTAAGTAAATTTAGACCAAAAAGCCTTTAGGTTCTAAGAGCGGAGCTAAAATTTATCATCCTGCGAAAATAACCTTAACGAATCGCCTAAGATTTAAAATGCTAAAAAAGCAATTTTTAGGCGATTTTTAAAATATCTCGCAAATTTGCCAAGGCTTGGGCGACTAACCGATCAAGTCTTGGAAGGTAAGCGTAAAAGATAAATTTACGCCTATTAAAAAAGGCGCCTTTAACCAAATGCCGCATAGTCGCGGAGGCTAATTTTAGAGTTTATAAAGGATTTGCTTTGATTTTAGTTTCGCGACGCAAAAACCCTACAACCGCACATACTAGGCACGTGGCGTTTATTCATTCCTAAGCGTCTCAAGCACGTTTATCTGCGCGGCTTTTTTGGCCGGATAAAACGACGAAAACGCCACGATGACGATAGCTCCGACTAAGATCATGGCAAGATCTAGCAAGGATAGCTCCATAGGAAGCTTCGCGCTGCCGTAGACGTCGGCCGGCAAATTTACGATATCAAAGCTGCCGAGCAACCACACGCCAAAGAGCCCAAGCACGAGCCCAAACACTATCCCGCCCCCGCCTATCGTGGCGCCGAGAGCAAAAAAGCTCTTTTTT
>CAUSIL010000076.1:0-8416 GCA_963531395.1 uncultured Campylobacter sp. | reverse complement strand
ACGAGAGCTCGCCTATAGGCAAAGATATCCTAGGCAAGGTGCTCCAAAACGCCGATCTAGCCGAGAAGCGCATCGCTCCGATCTGCCAAGACACGGGCATGGCGGTCGTGTTCGTCGATCTAGGACAGGACGTGCATATCGAGGGCGGATTTTTAGAAGACGCGATCAATGAGGGCGTAAAAGACGGCTACGTGGGCGGCTACCTGCGCAAATCAGTCGTAAACGACCCGATCTTTGAGCGTAAAAACACGACAAACAACACCCCCGCCGTCATAAACGTAAGGATAGTAAGAGGCGATAAAATCCATATAAAAGTGGCTCCAAAGGGCTTTGGCAGCGAGAACAAATCGGCTCTAAAGATGCTAGTACCCGCAGACGGCCTAGAGGGCGTGAAAAAGGTATTTTTAGACACCGTTAAGCTAGCGGGTCCAAATGCCTGTCCTCCGATGGTGATCGGCGTAGGCATAGGCGGCACGATGGATAAGGCCGCACTAATGGCAAAATACGCCGCCGCTCGCGACGCAGACAGCAAAAACCCTGACCCGCGATACGCCAAACTAGAAGAGGAGCTGCTAGAGCTCGCCTGTAAAACTGGCGTCGGGCCGCAAGGTCTAGGCGGCGATACGACCGCGGTAAAAGTAAACATCGAGTGGTATCCGACCCACATCGCGGGCCTGCCGGTCGCTATCAACATCAACTGCCATGCCGCTCGCCACGCCGAAGCTGAAATTTAAGGAGAAAAGATGTCAGAAGTAAAAAAGATAACCGCGCCGTTTGACAAAGAGGTCGTAAAAAGCCTAAAAGCAGGCGATAACGTACTAATAAGCGGCACCATCATCGCAGCCCGCGACGCCGCGCACAAGGCGCTAACCGAGACTTTGGCTCGCGGCGAGGCCTTGCCCGTAAATTTAGCCGGCGAGACGATCTACTACCTAGGACCCAGCCCCGCAAAACCGGGCGACGTCATAGGCGCTGCGGGACCGACTACTAGCGGACGCATGGACAAATACACTCCGACGATGATAAACGAAGTAGGTATCAACGGCATGATCGGCAAAGGATATCGTAGCGACGCCGTCGTCGAAGCGATGAAAAAATCAGGCTGCGTCTATATGGTCGCTATCGGGGGTGCGGGCGCACTAATCAGCCAAAGTATCAAAAAATATGAAGTGCTAGCCTATCCGGAGCTTGGCCCAGAGGCGGTCGCTAGGCTTACGGTCGAGGATTTCCCGGCTATCGTAGCGATAGATAGCGAGGGTAATAACTTCTACGAAGTCGGACAAGCTCCGTATAAAAAAATATAAATTTATCGGCGCGGGTTATCGCTAGCTCGCGCCTCGATCCCCTCGCCGCTCTTGGTTTGCGTACCGTTTGAAAAACGGGCAAATTTGAAACCAAACGGCGCTAAAATTTTCAAATTTTATTCTTAGTCTTTAAAAATTTTGCCGTAATTACTCGGATACTCTTTTTTCAAAGATTTTTTAATCTTGGCCTTTAGCGAGCCCCCGTCGCTAAGCTTCACGTCATCAATTAGACAATCTTTATCGCAGATTAGACGCAAAGTTACGTCCTGTTTTTCGCCAAATAGCTCAAATTTTACTCGCACTTCGTTCTCCAAGACCGCTTTTGCGCTAAAGTTTTTGAGTTCGTCAATATCTTCGCGTCTATAAAAGGGTCGGCGTCTAGATCGGACGATACGTGCTCTATGCCGCTCAGACGTCCCAGCGCAGAGCCGAACTGGTCGTAAATCAGCCCGTCAAGCTATAGGTTGCACTTCGCCGTTGCCGTAGTTTGTTTGGTAAAAATCGATTACCGTTTTATCCATTAGCTCGGCTTTCGCCGTTTGAGCGCTTAGATTTGCGCCGCCGAGTCCGCAAAAAATCACCGCCAAAAGGCAAAATTTAGGTACCTTTATTTTAAAATTGGCGGTTGCATGATTTTGGCGTTATTGGGGTTAAATTTACTCGCCTTTGCGAGACTAGGTTTGGCGTAATAAGTCGCGAGTCAAATTTAAGCGAACCGACGTTAATCTCAAATTTGCGTTAGCCTTTGAGCCGTCAAATTTTACTCGGACGGCTGTTAAATTTGGCGGGATCACTCCGTAGTGCTGTTTATGTAGCTGTTTTCGGAGATCTGCGTCCAGACCCTAGCCTTTTTCATAAAGGCTTTTTGCGAGTCCAAAATTTCCTTAAACGTCGCGTCTTTGGCTGATAGTTCGTCTAGGATCTCGTCCGTGGCTTTGCGCAGCGCGGCTATGATCTCAGGCGGAAACGAGGCGATTTTTACGTCCGGATGCTCGCTTTTGATTTTATCAAGGACTAGCGAGTTTTGATAGACCGCCAACTCGTAGACATCGGCCGCCACGGCCTTGGTCGCGGTTTCTACGATAGCTTGGAGATCGGCGGGTAGCTTGTTCCAGAGTTTTTTGTTGATGTAGAATTCATTTTCGCTCGCAGGCTCCTGCCAGCCTGTGTAGTAAAATTTAGCCACCTTTTGAAAGCCGAAATTTATATCGATCGCAGGGCAGACCCACTCGACGGCGTCGATCGTGTTCATCTCCATCGCCATGTATAGCTCGCCGATCGGGATCGTGTTGATGCTAGCTCCCAGTTTTGCCATTATCTCGCCGCCAAGCCCGGCCATGCGCAGTTTTAGTCCCTTTAGATCGTCCGTACTCTTGATCTCTTTTTTAAACCAGCCGCCCATTTGCATGCCGAAATTTCCGCCGTGAAAGGTCACGATGCCCTGCTCGCTAAAGACCTTTTGCGCTAGCTCCTTGCCGCCGCCGTACGCGTACCATGCGTCCTGCTCGGCTTTGTTCATGCCAAAAGGCACGGTCGTAAAGAGCATGAGCTTGGCGTCCTTGCCCTTATAAAAGTAGCTCGCAGTGAAAGCCGCGTCGTACTGGGCGCTTTTGACCATATCAAGCAGCGCAAACGCCGCCTTGTGCTTGGACGGATAGTCGACGCGAACCTCGATACGGCCGTCGCTCATCTTTTCCACGAGTTCTTTAAATTTCTTTGGTGCGTCGCCTAATACGGGCACGTTGCTCTCGTAGGTGGAGGCAAGTTTAATCTTGTACTTTTCCGCAGCCTGCGCGTTAATCATCATCGCTGCGCATAGAGCGAGCGCTGAAAATAGTTTCATTTTTTCTCCTTTCGGTTTTAAATTTACCGATTATAGAGCTTTGTATTATGTTTTCTGATTAATTTTGAAATTTAAGTTACAAAAATCTATACAAAGTGAGTAAAAACGTAAATAAATTTATAAAATGTTACGGAAGTTAAATTTTACTATTTGCGGATAAATTTGACGGTTGCTGTCGTTAAAACGGCAATTTTTAGGCTGGGGCTCGACAAATTTTATCTAAGCAGGCGGCAAATTAGCCCGCGAACAAGGCTTAAGATCAGCAGGCTGCCAGACGCGACGAATCAAAATTCTGCGGTTTAAATTTTACCCGCGCTTTTGGGGCAAAATAAGGCGAACTCGCGGTAAAAATATATGCTAGCGCGCTTTTAGGCTAAATTTTAACGACTTTATGAGCCGTAAATGCTAAATCAAAGTAGCGGCACCTGTGTTTGCGGCGGTAATTCGCAGGCAAAATTTACTGCGGCGCTTCGGTAAATCGTCCTATGTTTTAGGCTGCTTAAATTTAGCCTCAAGAGCGCACCGAGTAAATTTAGCGGCGGTTTGTGTTTGTAAGTGTTTTTTCTAAATTTAGATAAATTTCGTTTGGTCAGCAACAAAATTTAAGCTGTCAAACGCGCGATTGAAGCCTAAATTTAAACCATGTAGCGCAAAAGCGGCAAACCGGAGAAAGCGGATAGCGCCAAAAAGTCGGCAAGATAAATATCGTTAGGACGCAGCGCGTTCGGCTAGAGTATCTTGCGCGAGGCTTACCGTTGGCTTTGGTTTGCGCGAGGTTTGTCGCCAAATTTGCAAGTTTTTGGCAAAAGCCTACGATTTCGCGCTTGCCGGTATAAATTTATAGATTAAATTTACTGCGACGATTCGGATAAATTTTGTGCATCTTACCGCCAAATTCGTGCTTTCCGGTAAAAATATTTGCTAAATTTAGCCGCGATTTTCGCCGAATTTAAAAGGGTGTAAAAAATTTAAAGTCGGTAAATTTAAATTTCGGTCTTGAGGTCAGACGCGTCTTTGATCTCGTCGTCGCAAATCTCGCAAAAGCGCGTCAGCAGCGAAAAGAGTTTTTCGGTATTTTTTTCGCCGAGCCTAGCAAACACCCGCTCGCCCAGCTCATCGCTAGCGCGCACGATAGGCTCTGCCGCCTCGCGCCCCTTTTGCGTGAGGCTCATCGCGCGCTCCCTTTTATCAGCGCTTTGCTCGCTTGGCTGCACTAGCCCTTTTTGGCGAAAATCTTTGCAGACGTTAAAAACCGTTTGCTTTGGTATGGCCCACTCCTCGCTGATCTTTTTTTGCGTCGAGCGGCCGTCTTTTGCTAACGTATAAAGCACCGCAAATTCGCTGTAGCTAAGCCCTGTTTTAGCGATCAGCGCGTCTATACGCTCGTTAATCTCGCTGATTTTTTTGCCTAGGTCGTCAAAGTTATACATCGTTTTCCTTTTTTATTTTTGGACGAATTTTAGTAAAATCCCAAAATATTTTCAAGGTTTTAGGATTGACTTTTAGTCCTAAATTTTGCTAATATGATAAATTTTTAAGACTAATTCTAAGGGAAATTTTATGAAATTCGGCAAAATTTTAAAGGCGTATTTTTTATCGTTTGCGCTGGTTTTGACCGCTCAACAAACGGCGGCGGCGCAGGAAAATAAATCGGAGCGAGAAACGCCGCCGCAAAACAAGCAAGCGGCTCAAGCGGACGTAAAAGACGGCGACGCTAGCGAAACAAACATCGGCCAAGACGGTAAAAATTCGGACGCTAGGCAAAATCAAAACGAAGAAGCCATAAAGCTCACGGTCGTCTCGCCCAAGATCGCAAAATTTAGCCCAAAGCTAAATTTGCACGGCGAGCTGGTCGCTAAAGACGACGTTGCCGTAGGCTCGGCGCTGCAAGGCCAACAAATCGCTCAGGTCTTAGCCGAAGCGGGCGAAAACGTGCAAAAGGGGCAAATTTTAGCCCTGCTAGACGGCGCCGGCGTAAAAGCGAAATTTGACCAACAAACCGCCGCGCTTGAGGCCGCAAAGCAAAATTTAAACTCCGCCAAGGCAGCTTTTAGCGAGGCTAGCTCCGCGCTAAAGCGAGCTAAAGACCTAGCCGCAAAAAAGGCGATCAGCTCGCAAGAACTCGAACAAGCAAACGCGAAAGAAGCAAGCGCCAGAGCGAATCTAAACTCCGCAAAAGCCCAAATCTCGCAGATAGAAGCGCAGATCGCAGAGGCTAAAGATCAGCTCGGCAAAGCTAACGTAATAGCGCCCGTTAGCGGCGTCGTGACGGCCAAAAAAGCCCAGATCGGCGCGCTAACTAGCGGCGAGGCTTTGTTTAACATCGCAAAAGACGGCGTCATCGAGCTATCTGCGGATGCGGACGCAGCCGAGCTTGCACAGATAAAAGTCGGTATGGGCGCGCAGGCTCAAATTTACGGCGTAAAAGAGGCCGTAAACGGCAAGGTACGGCTGGTGCCCGTTAGCGTGGATACGAGCTCGCGCCTAGGCAAGGTCAAAATTTCGCTAGACGGCGGGGCTAAATTTATCGGTTCGTATGCCAAAGCCGTCATCGACCTGCCCGAATTTAGCGCGCTAGCGCTGCCTGCGCAGGCGGTTTCGTTTACGGAGACGGGCGCGTTTGCGACGATAATAAAAGACGGCAAGGCGCAGAAGCGAAAAATCCAAACCGGACTTAGAGCAAACGGGCTAGTGCAGGTGATTTCGGGCGTTAGCGAGGACGATGAGGTCGCGCTAAAAGCCGCCGCGCTGGTAAACGACGGCGAAGCGGCGCAAAGGGGCGCAGAGTGAAAATTTCGTCTTGGGCGATCCGTCATCCTATCCCTATCATCGTGCTTTTTATCGCGCTTAGCTTAGGCGGCGTAGCGTCGTTTCTGCGCCTACCGATAAACGCAAATCCAAACGTAAATTTTCCTATCGTTAGCGTCACGGTCACGCAGACCGGCGCGTCGCCTACTCAGCTAGAAAGCTCGACTACTAGGCGCATAGAAGATGCCGTGAGCGGGCTGGCGGACGTGAGGCACGTTAGCTCTACGATCTCTGAGGGCAGCTCGGCTACGACGGTGGAGTTTGCTATCGAGACGGACGTCGATAGAGCCGTAAACGACGTGCGAAACGCCGTGGCGCAGATCAGAGACGAACTACCAGCCGGCATCGATACGCCGCTAGTAGAGCGCGTGGACGTCGAGGGCGGGGCGCTCGCGTTTTATTCGGTAGGAGGCGTAAATTTAGACCAAAGCGAGATATCGCATCTGATAGATAACGAGATAAAAAGGCGGCTGCTAGCGATCCCGGGCGTGCAGCAGGTAAAGCGCCTAGGCGGCGTTACGCGCGAGATTAGGGTGCTTTTAGACCCCACCGCGCTTAGCTCGCTAAAGATAGACGCTGCTTATATTAACAAGCAGCTCGCGCAAAATAACGCCGATTTGCCCGCCGGCAGGACGGTTTTAGACGGCGTGGAAAACAGCCTGCGCGTAACGGGCGGCGCAAGGAGTATCGAGGAGCTAGCAGATACCCCCATCCGACTAGAGGGCGGCGGTAGCGTCCGTCTGGGCGACATCGCTCGCGTAGAGGACTCGCACGCCGAGGTTAGGTCGCGCTCTAGAATGGACGGGCTGGAGACGGCGGGATTTAGCGTCTCGCGCTCAAAAGGCGCCAGCGATACGGTCGTGATGCAAAAGATCAAGGAGGAGCTGGCTAAATTTACCGCAGAGCATGCGGAAGTAAAGATAGACGAGATATACACCTCGGCGAACGAGACTAAGCAAAGCTACGACCAAACGATCTGGATGCTAGCCGAGGGCGCGATACTGACGGTTTTGGTCGTGTTTGTTTTCTTGCGAGACGCGAGAGCGACGCTGGTGGCGGCCGTGTCGCTGCCTCTTTCGATCTTGCCGACGTTTGCGGCGCTTTATCTGCTGGACTACACGCTAAACGGCATCACGCTGCTAGCTTTGATGCTAGTTATCGGCATACTCGTAGACGACGCGATCGTGGAGATAGAAAATATCAAAAAGCACCTAGCTCTAGGCAAGCGCCCGTACCAAGCCGCCATCGACGCGGCTGATGATATCGGCTTTGCGGTGGTTGCCATTACGCTAACGATAGTGGCGATATTTTTGCCAGTTAGCTTTATCGGCGGGGGCATCGGGCAGTACTTTAGGCAGTTTGGCATAACCGTCGCGGCGGCGGTTTTAGCCTCGCTTTTAGTAGCGCGCCTAGCTACTCCGCTGCTAGCGGCCTACGTCCTAAAACCCGAGGCCAAAGAGGAGCGCGAAGCGGGCAAGCTAAAGGCCGCCTATCTAAATTTGCTAAATTTCACGCTAGATCACCGTAAATTTACGCTTTTTATCGGCTTTTTGCTGCTGCTGGGCTCTTTTGCGCTCATCCCGCTTTTGCCGACGGGATTTTTGCCTCAAAGCGACTCTGGCAGAAGTAGCGTAAATATCACGCTAGCTCCGGGCTCTACGCTAGAGCAGACCGACGAGAGGCTGCTAAATTTAACCCGCGTCGTCAAAGAAAATCCGGCCGTGCAGTCCGTTTTTGCTATAGCCGGAGGCGGCGGCGAAACGCACAAGGGCGAGCTGCTAATCACGCTAAAACCGCACAAGCAGCGCGCCGTTACGCAAAAGCAGTTTGAAGACGAGCTGCGGGCGGAGCTGGCTAAATTTAGCGATATGAGATTTGCCTTCGCTAACGATATGGCCGCGCGCGATATCTCGGTAATCCTAACCGGCGAGGACGCGGACGCGCTCTCTAAAACCGCCGCGCTGATAAAATCCCAAATGAGCGACGTGCCGGGTGCAAAAAACGCTCAAGTAAACGAGCCTTTGCAAAAGCCCGAAATCCGCGTAAATTTAATCAAAAAAGAGGCTGCAAGGCTGGGTGTGAGCCACCAAGCCGTAGCCGAGGCTCTACGTATCGCTACCGTAGGCGACACGGACGCGGCGTCGGCAAAATTTGACCTACCTGATCGCCAAGTGCCTATCCGCGTTAGCCTAGAGGAGGGTGCTAGAAACGATCTTGAAGTTTTGCGTAAAATTTACGTCCAAAGCGCGGCGGGGACGGCCGTGCCGCTCTCAAGCGTAGCTCAAATCTCGTATTCGCAGGGTGCGGCTAGCATAGAGGGGTTTGATAAACGTCGTAAGATCGCTGTCGAGGCCGATTTGCAGCCAGGATTTACCGTAGGCGAAGTTTTGGGGCAAATTTATGCCTTGCCCGCGATGCAAAATTTACCTAAAGGCATCTCCTCGCCCGAGTACGGCGATAG
>CAUSIL010000075.1:0-8428 GCA_963531395.1 uncultured Campylobacter sp. | reverse complement strand
ATATAAATATTTTAGTTATATTTATTAAATTTAGATATTATTACGCAATTTTTAACAAGGAGTCAAAAATGGTATATGAAAATATAATCCACACCGTCGGCAAAACGCCCGTAGTTAAAATAAATAGCGTGCATGAAGAGGGCATGGCTGAAATTTACGCAAAGCTCGAGTTTTTTAATCCGGGCGGATCGGTAAAAGATAGAATCGCCGCAAGTATGATCCTTGGAATGCAAAAAGAGGGCACGCTAAAAAAAGGCGACGTCATCGTAGAGCCTACCAGCGGCAACACCGGCATCGGCGTAGCTATGGCGGGCGCGGCTTTAGGCTTTAAAGTAGTGCTAGTAATGCCTGAAACCATGAGTATCGAAAGACGCAAGCTACAAGCGGCGTTCGGTGCCCAGTTTGTGCTAACAGAGGGCGCAAAGGGCATGAAAGGCGCGATCGAAAAGGCAAACGAACTCGTACGCGAAAAAGGCTACGTCATGCTAAGTCAGTTTGAGAATAAATTTAACCCGCAGGCTCACGAGCTAACGACGGCAAAAGAGATAATGGACGACTTTAAGGAGCTTGACGCTTTTGTTTCCGGCGTAGGTACAGGGGGCACGCTAAGCGGCGTAGCTAAGGCGCTAAAGGCAAACGGATATAATACTAAAATCATAGCCGTCGAGCCAAACGACTCTGCCGTGATTTCCGGCGAAAAACCGGGACCGCACAAGATCCAAGGCATAGGCGCTGGCTTTATCCCGGCTACTCTTGATACCTCTTATATAGACGAGATAGAGCGCGTGGAAAACGACGAGGCTTTTGACGCTGCTAGGAAGCTGGCGAAAGAGGAGGGCGTGCTGTTAGGCATTTCAGGCGGCGCGGCTTTGGCTGCGGCGATAAAGGTCGCAAAGAGGCTGGGCAAGGGCAAAAAGGTGCTTTTCGTAGCTCCCGATAACGGCGAGAGATACCTTAGCACCGCGCTTTACGAGGCGTGAGTTGGGCTTTATCGCTGAGATAAACGAGCTAGTCGCGACCGTACGCGAGAAAGACCCCTCGGTGGCCTCGTGCTGCTACGGGGCCATCCTCATAAACACTCCGGGCATCCACGCCGTCGTTTTTCATAGAGTAGCGCACTTTTTGTATGTTAAAAATTTACGTTTTTTAGCGCGTTTCGTCTCGCAAATTTCGCGATTTTTAACCGGTATCGAGATACATCCGGGCGCCAAGATCGGCAGACGGCTGTTTATCGATCACGGCATGGGCGTAGTTATCGGCGAGACTGCAGAGGTGGGCGATGACGTGCTGATATATCATCAAGTGACGTTAGGCGGCACGGGTAAGGAACGCTGCAAGCGCCATCCGACCGTAAAAAACGGCGTCACGATAGCAGCCGGAGCAAAAGTGCTGGGAAATATCCTAATCGGCGAAAACGCCAAAATCGGCGCAAACTCAGTCGTACTAAAAAACGTGCCGGATAACGCTACGGTCGTAGGCATCCCCGCTAGGATAGTACGCATAAACGGCGAGCGAGTCGGCGAATAAATAAATTTGCCCTAGTCGGTAATTTTTATAATCCCGCTCATTTTTAGCTTAATCTCAAAAATTCAAAAATTAAATTTCGCTTTTCATCCTAAATTTATAACATTTCATGACCTTTTATTTTGTACCCCTTTTATGCGCGTTTTGCCGTATTTTTGGCGCGGCGGCTAGTCGTTTTTATTCATAAAAAATCGTTTTTGCGCCCTAAAACCGTTTTTAGACTTGCGGTACGCTAAGATAAGCTCATCGCGCCGGTAGGCTTGGCTAAATTTGAAGACAGCGTCGGCCGCCGCTTGGTTTGATAAGCGTAAATTTTTATAAATTTAGCGAGATTATTTTTGATTTTAGCAGACGGCAAGGGCGTTTAGAAGCGGATCGTTTTTGAGCGATAAAATTTTCTGGCTGGTAATTTTTGCTATATAAATTCGGATTTTATCTGCTTTAAGCCGTTTGCCGAGAGAAATTTTCTCACTCTATCAAATTTTAGGCAAAAAATTTTGCTAAATTTTACCGCCTGATTTTATTCGTCGTTTAAAAATTTGGCATCGCATCAAGCGCCTGCAAGTATGCGGCTTTGTTTGGGCGGAGATTTATTGCTAGAGCGGCGAATTTTATCTTGCTTGCAGCTTGCGGGATTTATCTAGTCGGCGTAAAATTTTGCCTTACGGACTTTTTTGTCGCGATTAAATTTAAAGCCGTTTTGTCGGTTGTCGTCAAATTTAACGGATTTAGCATAAAAACGTATCAAAACCGAGTTTTTAAGCCGAGGCTTTACGCGCAAAATTTCGCGTTTTTCGGTTTTACGGATTGTCGTCCGTGAGATGCGGCAAGCTTGGAGTTTGAGTTTTTAGTCGCTTTATCGTTTTAGCCGATTTACTAAATTCTATTAGATCCTCGACCGTTTTTACCTCGCTAGGAAGTTTTTGCAGTGAATATTTAAAAATTTCAGCCGCCGCGATAGCGTCGTTAAGGGCTCTGTGATGGGCATTATTTATGCCTAAAATCTCTTTTAGCGTACCTAGGCCGTATTTTGGCGAGGCTATAGTGCGGCGGGCTAGGTCGATCGTGCAGAGTTTGCGGTTTAGTAGCTCTCCGTATCCTAGCGCCTCCAGCGTCGCGCTGATAAAGCCGTAGTCAAAGCGAGCGTTGTGTGCCACAAAAACGCTCTGACCCAAAAAGACCTTAAACTGCTCCATGACAAAGGCAAGGCTTGGCGCGTTTTTTAGGTGTTCTGCGGTGATGCCCGTTAGTTCGCTGATATTTTCAGGGACGTAGGGTGCGTGCACGAAGGTTTCAAATTTGCCGATTGTTTCGCCGTTTTGTAGCTTTAGCGCGCCGATTTCGATGATCTGGCCGCTATTTATACCGCCGCTAGTTTCTATATCTACGACGCAAAAAATTTGATCTTTTATCTCTTTGCGGCGAGTTTTTAGCTCGATTTGGTTTTTTGCGGTGCGGGTTATGTCAAGCCCCAGCGCGCGCCACATCTGCACGTCGCGAACGTCAAAAAGCTCGGAGTATTCGTCCATTTGCTTGGTCGCGGCGACAAAGTCCGCGTAGGGTACGTTTCGCTTGGCGATGACGGCTAGTAAATTTTCAAAATCTTGGTTCAAAACTCGAGCTTTAGCGAGCGGATAGAGTGCTCGTATGAATTTGACGAAAATATATAACTGCCCGCCACCACGATATCCACGCCCGCTTCATCGAGCTGCGCGACGTTTAGTCCCGTCACGCCGCCGTCGACTTCGATCATGCATTTTGCGTTTTTGCGCTCGATCATTTCGCGCAAATTGCGGGCTTTTTCGAGCACCGAAGGGATAAACTTTTGACCGCCGAACCCTGGATTTACGCTCATTAGCAGCACCATATCGACCTCGTTTACGATGTGCTCGATCGCCCAGATCGGAGTATGCGGATTTAGCACGATAGCAGGCCCGACTCCGTGGCTACGGATGTGATCTATTAGGCGTAGCGGATGTTTTTCTTCCTCGATGTGAAAGCTTAAAAATTTAGGCTTCAGAGGCAAAAAAAGATCGGCAAAAAAGGTGTTGTTTTGAACCATCAGATGTATATCCAGCGGCTTTGTAGCGGCCTTTGCTACGGCGTTTACTACGACGGGGCCGATGGTTAAATTTGGCACGAAATGCCCGTCCATCACGTCAACATGTACAAGATCGGCTCCGGCTTCGCAGATGGCCTCGATCTCGGCCCTTAAATTTCCAAAATCCGCCGATAAAATACTAGGCGCTACATACATCTTTTATCCTTTATTTACTTAGAAAAAATATCGCATCCGAGCCGTCTATATCAAGCCGTACCAAGACGCCTCGGTTTTTATTGTTTTCGTCTTGAGTTACCTCTAAAATATGCGGCAGGGTAAAGCTCACGGTTATGGCCTGCCTAGCTAGCTGCGATTCGATACGGTCGCAAATGACGCTTAGCAGATCGGCATACGCTTGAGATAGGCTTAAATTTTCGCTATTTTGAAGTAAAATTTTACACATCTTTTTGATATCGTTTTTTTGTAGGCAGAGGATAAATTTAGCCTCCAGATCGCCGTAAAATGCAACCGAGCCGATATTAAATTTACCCTCTTGGCAGCTAAAACGCTCTATGGCGGTGCTTATTTTCGTAACCGTAGAACCGGACATTGAGGCTAGAGTGTCCGTTACCGTCGCTAAAAGGCTCGGCAAGGCGTTTATGATATCTTTAGTAAGATTTTTGGGTCTTTCTTCTCCAAAGCCGCCTCCGCCCGCGATAGTACCGTCGTCTTCGTAAAATTCGCCAAGGCTTTTATAAACCAAGATGCCGTAGTCCTCAAGGTCGTTTTTTAGGACTTGGGACGTGCTGGCTAGTTTTAGGCCGCATACGACGATAGCAGCTCCATACTCGGCGCAGACGGTAGAGAGCTTGGCTAAAAAAGATACTCCGTGGATATTTATCGAGCTTGATTTACTCATATCAAAGACAAAAAATTTAAAGCCTATTTTTAATGAATTATTAAATGTCTTTTGGTCAAAATTATTTATGAAAGCCGAGTCGATAAAGCCCTCTAATTCGTATATGACGACATTTTCTTTGAGCGTGGTTTTTATGTCTTTTTTACTTGATTTTATCTGCGTGAGATAGACCGAGTACTCAAAGTTTTTATGAAGGCTTTTAAATTCTTTTAGATCCTTAGCTATTGTCGGGATATAGCCGGTACCCGAGAGCTTAAGGGCGATTTGGCGTTTTTGGTCGGCATCGTCGTTAAAAACTATGATGCGTCTATTTGCGTATTCGGGTTTAAACTCTCCCCAAAATAGCGCCGCTACGTTTGCGGTCTCGAAAAAAGATAAATTCGTCATGCCCTTTGACATTCTTTTGAGAGCTTTAAATTTAACTTCGTTATAGTCGCAAAAGCCTACGCTAGCGCCGTTAAATGCGGCTAGCTTTAAAACGGCTTCAAGGATTAGATTAAAACCGATTTTATTAAAATAAACGGCGTTTTTAAGGGATATTAAGATGTAGCGAGGGGATTTTTGGCGAATAGAATTTATATTTTTTTCGCTGATTTCATACTTAGATACGTCTCCGTCAAGAAAGCCCAGAGGATAAAAAATGGCCGTATCGTCTTTAAATTTTAATCTCATAAAACGCCTAGAAATTTCCCGATTTATAGCAGGGCTTAAATTTGCCCGCAGAACTCGCAAAATAAAATATGTTTAAATTTTATTATTTTATCCTTTTTATCCATAATTTTAGTTTAAAACATCGCACTCGCGTAAAAACCGATCGGAGCATTTAAGTTAATATTTTGCTTATTTTAGATAAAATCAGGAAAAATTTTTAATTTTAAGGAAATAAAATGTCAAGAGTATGCGCAATAACAGGCAAAGGTCCGATGGTAGGCAACAACGTTAGCCACGCCAAAAACAGAACTAAAAGAAGGTTTTTACCAAACCTACGAACTATCCGCGTAACGCTAGAGGACGGCACTACGAGAAAGATCAAAGTAGCTGCTTCTACGCTAAGAACTATGAGAAAACAGTCACGCTAAATTTACCGCAAATTTGAGGAGTTGTCTTTGTTTAAAAAGATTTTAAAATTCCTCAACTGGTCGAGTTCTGCCAAACCTCAAATCAATCTCAATACCGAACTTTACGAACAACTTCGCCCGTTTCGCCTACCGCTCATCTTAGTCGTTTTGATGATGACGATCGGCGCTATGGGTTATGTCGCGATTGACGGCTTTAGCCTATCTGACGCGATATATCAGGCGGGTATGACTTTTACGACCGTCGGATTTACAGAGGTTGCGCCCATTTCCCCGGCTGGACGGCTTTTTACCATTACGTTTATTTTACTCGGTTTTGCCGTTTTTACGTTTTCTACGGGTTTGATGCTCGAGGTTTTAAAAAAGGGCGCGCTCGTAGCGATCATAAAGGAGAGACGAATGCTATATAAGATCGCAAGGTTAAAAAACCACTTTGTTATCTGCTATCACAACCAATACACATTAGAGCTAAGCCGAGAATTTAGAGAAAATCACATCCCCTTCGTCGTCATAGACCCGCGCGAAGATCTACCGGAAATCGCAGAAAGAAATAAGTATCCATACTACATCGTCTCTCAACCCCACACGCAAACCGCGCTTTTAAAGACGCATTTTTCAAGCGCAAAAGGTATGATCACGCTAAGCTCTAATATCGCCGACAATATCGCGCTTATCGCGACCGTAAGGCTTTTTGAAAAAGAGATCGGACGTAAAAAGCCCTATTTTATAATGACAAACTCCGATAATCAAGACGATACCGAACGCCTAAAAAAGCTCGGTGCAAATAGCGTCGTGAGCCCGTCAAAGCTAGTCGCTCAGCGCCTTAGCGCCATGAGCGTGCGACCCGATATGGAAAATTTGCTTGAACAGTTTTTGTATAAACAAGACTCGCCGATCGACATCGAGGAGATCCTGGTTCCCGACTACTCATGGGTGCGCTTTAAACGGCTAAAAGAAACAAATTTACGAAATATAACGAATGCCGACGTCGTGGGTATCAAAGACGTGAATAATAAATTTATCCCGATGCCAAAGGGCGATACGCTAATCGGTACGGGTACGAAGCTACTAGTTATCGGCACGGGCGAGTCGATACGCCTAACTAAACGAGTCATAAAAAGCAGACATAAGCCAGAAGAGCTAAAATACGTCTAAAATTTGAGACGATTTGTGCGTATTTTAATTTTACCTTTGCCTAGATAGCCGTAAATTTAACGCTAAAATCAGGGATTAAATCGCTCTTTTGCCAAAATTTAAATTTTGCAAAAGTATATTTTGAGTTTAAATAGCGTAAAAATTTAAGCTATTTAGAGAAGGAGCTAGACTGCCGTAAATTTTTAGGGAATGCTCCGAATTTGACGCTTTTTTAACCCTCTCTTAAAATAACATTCGCTAAAATTAAATCAAACTTTAATTAAAGGAGCAAAGATGTTTCACGAGGATAGAGAGCTTATAACCAAGCTAAAAGGTACAAACGCGCACTTTACATCGCTTTTTGATAAGCACAACGACCTGGACGAAAAGATCGCCGAAATGCAAAAAGGCAACTTCTACAACGATGCCGAAGTGGATGCTTTAAAGCGCGAGAAACTGAGACTAAAAGACGAAATTTACGCCTTTTTAGCTGAGTATAAAAAAGAAAATAATCTTTAATTTAATAGCGGCGGATGATTTGCTCCGCCGTTTTCTGCCTCAAATTCTCTCAAATTTTTATCTTTGATTAGCTGCAAATCGCGCTAAATTTAATTCAAAACAAGAATGCAAAATCGCTACAAAAACGCCAAATTTGACGCAAAGCCGTAAATTTTGTTTTTCAAATTTACGATGCTACTACATCGAAATCTTTTTGAGTGCCCAAAAAACCGCCGTTCCAACGCATAAAATAATAACCGCCCAAATATAATCCATCTTATTTTTTTTACCTATTTTTGCCGAAGCTTAATTTGTTTTTCGTTTATTATAACACAAACTTACGGCTTTTCGGAAAGGCCGTGATTTAAGATAAAATTCGCTAAAATTTATAAAACGTTAAAAAGGATCGAAAATGGATGAGACAAAGAGTGTTTTTATCAACCGTGAGCTTAGTTGGTTGCGCTTTAACTCGCGCGTTTTAGCCCAGTGCGAAAAGGCGTTGCCGCCGCTTGAAAAGCTAAAATTTATCGCGATTTATATGACGAATTTGGATGAGTTTTACATGATCCGTATCGCGGGGCTAAAGCAGCTTTTTGCCGCAGGGGTCGCTGCTAGCGGTAGCGACGGCATGAGTCCGCTCGAGCAGCTAAGAGAGATCAGCAACTATAGCGCAGACGAACTCGCGCTCGTAGAGAGGCACTACAAAGACGCGCTAAAAGAGCTCGCGCAAAACGGGCTTTTTATGAAAAATTACGACGAAATCTCACCCGAGCTTCGAGCCAAATGCGACGAGTATTTTTTCTCAAACATTCTGCCCGTCATTGTGCCTATCGCGGTCGATGCCACGCATCCGTATCCTCATCTAAACAACCTTAGCTTTAGCCTAGCCGTCAAGCTTGCCGACGCGGATAGTCCCGAGATAGTGAAATTTGGCATGATACGTATCTCGCGCGTTTTGCCGAGATTCTATCAGGCTGCCGACAACGTCTACGTGCCCATAGAAACGATCGTGCACCGCCACGCGGAGGAGATTTTCCCGGGTTACAAGCTGCTTAGTTCGGCGGCGTTTAGGGTTACCAGGAACGCCGACATCGTCATCGAGGAGGAAGAGGCGGACGATTTTATGATGATCCTCGAACAGGGGCTCAAGCTACGCCGCAAGGGGGCTTTTGTCCGCATGCAGATACAAAAAGACGCCGACGCCGAGATAGTCGAGTTTCTAAACTCGCACATGAA
>CAUSIL010000074.1:0-8455 GCA_963531395.1 uncultured Campylobacter sp. | reverse complement strand
GCGTGGTCGGAGTATTACTCCTTAGGATGTTTATACTATACGCGGGACAAACTTACGATATAATAATGTGAAAATCGGGAGGGTAATTTGGGCGTAAATTTATTTAGATTTTTAACTTCTTACAAATTTGCGCTCTGCCTCCTCTTTATCCTTGCCGCGGGTGCCGGCGTCGCAACCTTTTTAGAGAGCATTTACGATACGCAAACGGCTAAAATTTTAGTCTATGAGGCACGCTGGTACGAGTGCGTCATGAGCGCGGCGACGCTGAGCCTACTCGGCATTATAATTAAAACCAAAATGTGGCGCCGCTTCGGTTCATTCGTACTTCACGCCGCATTTATCGTTATCTTTATCGGCGCGGCGCTGACGCGCTATCTGGGCGCCGAGGGCGTACTGCACGTAAGAGCGGGCGAGAGCGAAAACGAGATGGTGAGCGTCAAGCCGTTTTTGCAAATACGCACGCAAGACGCATTTTTCGAGTATCCGCTAAATTTATCCCAAATCGGCGATAATAATTTTAGCTTCACGCAAAGTATAAATTCCAAAAACTTCACCGTCAAATTTGACTCGTATAAACCCGCGCCAAAAGGCGAGCGAGGCACTCTCGTAGTAAAAGCCGGCTTTGAAGGGCAGCGCGCGCAAACGGCTAAAATCCACGGCGGCGCAGGTTGGCTGGGCGAGCCTAGCACGCTAAATTTTGACGGCGATGAGATAATGCTAAATTGGGGCTCAAAGCTAGTTAGCCTGCCGTTTTCGATAAAGCTTATTAAATTTGAGCTTGAACGCTACCCCGGCTCGCAAAGCCCGTCCTCCTACTCTAGCGACGTAGAGGCGCTCTCAGATGCGGGCGAGGTTTTAACGAGATATAAAATTTACATGAATCATCCGCTAAATTTGCAAGGCTTTAAGCTCTTTCAGTCATCCTACGACGAGGACGAGCAAGGCACGGTACTAGAGCTTAACCGCGATCCTGGTAAAATTCCTACCTACGTCGGGTATTTCTTGCTTTGCGTCGGCGTTATCGGCAACTTTTTTACCAAAAACAGCCGATTTTTAAAGCTCATAAATTTCATCAAAAACAGCCGCTTTTCGCTTATCGCGGCCTTTATCGCGCTTGGTTTTTTAAATTTTAACGCAAACGCAGCCGAGCAAAACGGAAGCGAGATTTTAAAAACTTTTGCCGCAAACACCGCCGCTCACGCTAACGGAGAATTTGCAAAGCTACTAGTGCAAGACTACGCGGGCAGGATAAAGCCGCTTAGCACGGAAGCGGGCGAAATCGTAAATAAAATCTCCGGCACAGACTCGCTTTATGGCCTAAGCGCCGAACAAATCGTGCTTGGGATGAATCTAAATCCCGCACTGTGGCAAGAGATCAAAATCGTAAAGATAAAAAACGGCGAGATCAAAAAAATGCTAAATTTGAGCGGAGATTACGCGAGCTTTAGGGATGCGTTCGATGCAAACGGCGAGTACAAGCTAGCCGCGCAGGTCGAAGCCGCGAACGAAAAACCGATCTCCAAAAGAGGCACGCTTGATAACGACCTCATCAAATTCGACGAGCGGCTAAACATCGCCTATCTCACGTTTAAGGGCGCGTTTTTTAAATTTATCCCGGCGGCGAACGACCCGCAGCACGCGTGGCTCTCGCCAAACGACGCCTTTAATGACGAAAGGATAAGCATCGACGTAAAAAGCGCGCTAAACGACTATCTTGTTGGTCTACAAGAAGGCATCGCGGATAACGACTGGAGCAAGGCCGACGCGGCGCTATCGGAGTTAAAAAACTACCAGCGAAAGGCCTCGAGCGAAATTTTACCAAGCGTTAGCAGGATCGATGCCGAAGTGTTTTATAACCGCGCTTCAGTGTTTAAAAAGCTCGTTTATTTCTACTGGATTTTGGGCTTTGCCTCGCTTTTGCTGGGGCTTGCTTCGGTATTTTTATCTAGAAAGATTTTACCGCTTGAGCGAGCGATTTTAGCGGCGTTTGCGCTAGGTTTTGCGGTGCATACGGCGGCCTTGGCGCTACGCTGGTACGTCTCGGGGCACGCGCCTTGGAGCGATAGCTATGAGTCAATGATCTACATCGGCTGGTCTGGTATGCTAGCGGGGATGATATTTTTTAGGCGTTCGCTGCTCGCGCTTGCGGCGGCAGCGCTACTGGCCGGTATCGTGATGCTAGTGGCTCACATGAGCTTCGTAAATCCGCAGATAACAAATTTGGTGCCGGTGCTAAAGTCCTATTGGCTCAGTATCCACGTCTCGGTAATCACCGCTAGCTACGGATTTTTGGGCCTTGGCTGCGTGCTTGGGCTGATCGCGCTAGGGCTCATGGCATTTAAAAACAAAGCCAACGAAACGCGCCTAAACGAGCAGATCAGATATATCGCGGCGATCGATGAGGCGAGCCTGATTATCGGCATTTGCCTACTGACGCTTGGGAATTTTTTCGGAGGGATCTGGGCAAACGAGAGCTGGGGACGCTACTGGGGCTGGGATAGCAAGGAGACGTGGTCGTACGTCTCGATCCTAGTTTACGCGATCGCGCTGCATCTGCGCTTTATCCCGAAGCTAAATTCGCTATACGTATTTTTGATCGCATCGGTGTTTTCTTACGCTTCGATCGCGATGACTTATTTTGGCGTAAATTTTTACCTAACGGGCATGCACTCTTATGCCAGCGGAGATTTGCCGCCGGTGCACATTAGCGTCTATATCGCGCTTGGCTGCATGCTTTTGATAACCGCGCTAGCCTTTAGAGGGCGGGACGTAAAAACGATTTAAAAAGGAGAAAAAATGTATAAAAAACTACTAGCGGCGGCGGTTTTATGCGCTAGCGCAAACGCGGGCTTTATCCAGGAGGGCATGCAAGTCCAGCAAAGCGGCGATCATAAAAAGCTGATAGAAATCTACGAAAAAGCCTGCCACGAGGAAAACAAGGCTTCTGGCTGCTACAACCTTGCCGTGGTGTATTTCGAAGGCACGGGCGGCGTGGAGAAAAATTACGAAAAGGCGATAAATTTATACCAAAAAGCTTGCAACGCTAAATTTGCGCTTGCTTGCAACAACCTAGGCTACATCTATGAAAGCGGCAACGGTGCGACTCAGGACTTCGCCAAAGCCGCCGCATACTACGAAAAAGCCTGCCAAGATGACGAGGGCTGCACTGCGCTAGGACTTCTTTACGCAAACGGCGCAGGCGTCAAAACCGATATCAAAAAAGCCATCTCGCTCTACACCAAAGCCTGCAACTACGGCGATATGATGGGATGCAACAACCTAGGCTACCTGCACCTTGAGGGCATGGGCGTAGAAAAAGACTACGTCAAAGCAAAAGCCTTTTACGAAAAGGCCTGCGCTGGCGGCGTCGGTATCGGCTGCGACAACCTCGGCTTTTTATATGCATTTGGCCAGGGCACGGAGCAAGACTACGCCAAAGCTAAAGAATTTTACGAAAAATCATGTGCCCTAAACTATAACAAAGGCTGCAACAACCTAGCCATCATGTACGCCGAGGGTAAAGGCGTCAAAGCCGACAACGCCAAAGCAAGAGAGCTTTTTAGCAAAAGCTGCGAAAAAGGGTTAAAAATAGCGTGTGAAAACGCGGAGTTTTTAAAATCCATAGCGAAGTAAATTTAAGAAAAAGGAGAAAAGATGGAAATTTTAAAGATATTTTTAGCGCTTGCGATGCTTATTGCAACGGCGACTGCGGTCGATTCGGCGCAAAATACGCAAAAATTAGTCAAAGAGAAAAAAGCCGAGCGTATAAGACCGCCCGAGGGCGCGCGCTGCCCCGTTTGCGGTATGCTAATCGGCAAAAACCCGCAGTGGGCGACGATGATGAAAACAAGCAAAGAGGAGCTTTACTTTGACGGCGTCAAGGATATGATGAAGTATTATTTCGAAAAAGGCAAAAAAGACGATCAAATTTACGTTAGCGACTACTACAAGCTAAACAAAATCGACGCTAGAACCGCCTACTACGTAACCGGCTCAAACGTACTCGGACCTATGGGCAACGAGCTCATACCGTTTGCCAGCGAAGAGGACGCTAAGACCTTCGCCAAGGATCACGGCGGCAAACAGATCGTCAAATTTGACGAGATCACGACTCTTTTAGTAGAGAGGCTGATGTGAGGCTCATCTGCGTTTTAGCGGGTTTTTTTGCGCTTCTTTACCTCTGTATCGGGGCGCATTACCTAGGTTACGATAGAGCGGGCAAGGAAGCTCAGCTAAATTTGATCCAAAAATCCGTCAAAGACGCGCGAATTTCGACGAATTTTATTTCAAAAGAGTACGGGAAGTTTGTCTATGCCGAGTAAAAATTTTATCGATTACGCAGTTACGCTGCTCTATAAAGACCGCGCCGATCACGCTTTTAGCTTTTTTATCTTCGCTTTTATCGTGTTTATCTTAAGTGCGGTTCTTTTCGTCTCAAGCTCTATCCAAAGCGATTTGACGAATTTGACCCGCTCAAAACCGGAAGTCGTCGTCGAAGCTCTGCGCGCGGGCAAACGCGACCTGATGCATGAGGGCTACATCTACGACGTCTCAAAGATCGCGGGCGTAGCTAGCGTAGAGGGCGCGGTCGAGGGAGAGTATTATTTCGCGCAAAAAAGAGTCTGGTTTCACATCGTTGGCGACGAAAATTTGGACGAAAACGAGATGATCGTGGGCAAAGGCGTGAAAAAAGAGATGGCGGAGCTTTATTACGAGGATGTTTTTAACTTTTTAACCGAAGAAAAGATGATCCCGATAAAGATCAACAAAACCGCGCCGCATGAAACGGGTATCGTCTCAAACGACGTCATCTATATGAATCCGGCCACCGCGCGCGAAGTGCTAAGCCTTAAAGAGGGCGAATACACGAGACTCTACGTCGAGGTGCCAAACGTCAACGAGATCAGCGAAGTGGCGCTAAAGATCCAAAACGTCTATCCAAATACCGAGGTTACGAGTATCGAGGACGGAGTAGCTAAAATAAGGCACCTTTACTACTACAAAGGTGGCATTTTCATGGTGCTTTACGTCGTGGCGATGGTTTCGTTTTTTATCCTGCTAAAAAATCAAATTTCGCTCGCTTACGGCGAGAAGAAAAAGGAGATCGCGATATTGCGCAGTATCGGCTTTAGCGTGAGAAATATCATCGCGCTTAAATTTATCCAAAACATCGTCGTTTCTTTTAGCGCCTATTTGCTAGGCGTCGCGGGAGCGTATCTATACGTGTTTTTATTCGGCGCGCCGTTTTTACGCGATATATTTTTAGGCAGCGAGGTGGCGAATTTTACCGATTTCACGCCGATCATCGACTTTAATATGCTATTTTTGATCTTTGTTTTTAGCGTGATTCCGTTTTTGGCATTCGTCATCATCCCATCGTGGCGCATAGCCGTTAGCGACATGAGCGAGGCGGTAAAATGAACGCGATAGAAGTAAAAAATCTCTGTAAAATTTACAATCAAAACAAACCCAACGAATTTCACGCGCTAAAAAATATAAATTTGACGGTAAAAAGCGGCGATCTGATTATCCTAAAAGGCGTCAGCGGTAGCGGCAAAAGCACGCTGCTAGGCATACTAGGCGCGCTTAGCAAACCAAGCAGCGGCGAAGCGCTGATCAACGGTCGCAACGTCTCAAAACTACCCGACATCATGAGCTCAAATTTTAGACATAGCGAGGTCGGGTTTATATTTCAGTCGTTTAACCTGATCGAAGGCCTTAGCGTCTATCAAAACGTACTAGCGCCGCTAAGCCTAACAAGCCTTAAAAAAGCCGAGCTAAATTCGCAAATCGATCGCGCGCTAAATCTCGCCAACATCGCGCACAAAAAAGATCAAATCATCTCAAAGCTAAGCGGCGGCGAGAAGCAGCGATGCGCGATAGCAAGAGCTCTAGCAATGGATCCTAGCGTCATACTAGCCGATGAGCCGACGGCAAATTTGGACAAACAAAACTCGCTTATTTTCACCCGAATGCTAAAAAAATTTAAAGAGCTAAAAAAGACCGTCGTCGTCGCCACGCACGACATTTTGTTTGACGATCTTGACTTCGTGGACGGCTACGTGAGGATGCAGGACGGAGAGATGCTGTGAGCGTATTTTTATCGGACGTTGTCATCGCGTTTTTACTGATCGAGCTCATCATCATTGTTTTAATGGGTATTTCGCAGTATTTCGTCGTGCGCATTATGCGGCTGTGGGACTTTAACTCGACGTCAAATTTACAATACGACCTTGAAAAACGCAACTACCTCGTAAATACGATTTTGTTTTTCGCCGTAGTTTGCAAGATCGTTTTGTTCGTATTTTTCGCGCTATCTCTAAACGAGCTAGCAGACGTAGTGCCGGGAGCCATGTGCTCGGCGGGCGTCATCGGCTCAAACGAATTTGGCGGCATTTTGCTACTGCTAAAACTACTGCTTATCTTTGGCTTTGGACTGTGGCTCATCATAAATTCGCTTGATTTAAAGGCGACGAATTTTCCGTATTTAAAGCGAAAATACGTCATCTTCACCGCGCTTTTTATCGGCGTTTTGGTCGAATTTGCTACTGAGACTTTGTTTTTTAGCAACGTACCCTTAAAGGTGCCCGTCTTTTGCTGCTCGGTCGTATTTCAGGCGCCAAAGCTACCGTTTGGCTACACGAAGTTAAATTTAGTCGTCTTTTACTACGCCGTTTTTGCGGTCATTTTGACGCTAAATTTGCTCAAACAGACGATGGCGAGCTTTGTTTGCAACCTGCTGTTTTTATTTATCGCGTACTACGCGACTACTTATTTTTTCGGGCTTTACGTCTACGAACAGCCAAATCACAAATGCCCGTACTGCATGCTAAAAGGCGAGTATTTTTACGTCGGTTACCTCATCTGGGGTTCGCTGTTTTTGGGTATATTCTACGGTATTGCGGCATTTTTAGTCGAGCTTATAACGAAAAAACCTTACGAGCATTTGCTCAAAATTTCATCTTTTTGGCTGATCGTAAATGCTCTTGTTTGTAGCTTTTTCGTCGCTAAATACTACCTTTTGCGAGGAGTTTTATTATGATAAGGCAAATTTTCGCCGCCGTGCTACTCATCGGCGTGGTGGCGCTGCTCGCGTTTTCAGTGGATACTAGCGAGGGTAAAATCGTCGTTCGCCACGGCAACGTAGACAAAAAGCCGCTAGAAATCGAGCTTGGCAAATATCTTTGCTTTGAGAGCAAGGTGCTCATCAGCGACCTAAACAACACGGCTCAGGCGGTGATGCCAAACGGCGATACGTACTTTTTCTACGACATCTCAAACTCGTTTACGTGGCTCATGCGGCAAAAAAATAAAGACGACGTCGTGTTGTGGGTTTATTCGCAAGATACAAACCGCTATATCCTAGCTAAAGACGCCTGGTACTCGCGCGTAGACATCACTCCGATGGGATACGGTATCGGCGCGTACGAATACCACGTTTACGGCATCAACGATAACTATTTCGAGGACGTTTTGCTCTATGCCGCACGCGGCGAAACGCTGATAAATCCGCTCATTTTTATCTTGCTCTCGGAGAATAAAATTTAGCTTTTATAGTCCATTTGGCTATTTTACTCTCTGAGAAGCAAATTGCCTCTCCAAAGTAAAAACGGTTAAATTTGAGCGTTATTTGGCACTTGCGGTTTTAACTACGTTGGGGGTAGTTGCTACGCGCCGCAAATACTTAACAATCAGTCTATTGTATGAAATTTGACGAATATTTTACCGCTACAAGAAAGATGGCCGGTTATGGCGAAGATTACAATTTTATATTTGCTAGCTAAATTTGCACGTATCGCCAATTTATATAAATAATTTTAAAGCGTTTCAGGCGTTTTTGTTAGTTTAGAAATAAGCGATCTTATGGCACCGCAGAATAAAACACGGCTAATTTTGGCCGCGATAATAACTAACGGTAACCCGCCTTATAAAAGGTTAGTATCTAACGTTATTAACCTTCAAAAAATCCCTCAGCGCTTCGTATTCGCCGTTTTCAAAATAACGCCATTTGCCGGGCTTTAGCATACCAAGATCCACGCGGCCGAAACTAACGCGTTTTAGATCCATCACCTCAAGGTCGAAATATCCGAAAAAGCGGCGTAGCTCGCGGTTTTGTCCTTCGTTTATCACGACTTTTAGTTTCGTAAAACCGCCGCTCGAGCCGAAAATTTTATAGTCCAAAAAGGGCTTAAATTCCATCGACTTTATCGCAGTTTTAGCATGTGCGCCCTTGGTAGCGTCCGCAGCGAAAAACCCCTCGTTCATCGCCGTTATCACTTCAGGCGTTATCTCACCTTTTACCTTGAGATAATACTCGCGCTCGATGTCGCTGTTCATCAGTGCAGTCGCGATCGCCGGAGCGTCCGTTAGCAAAAGTAGCCCCTCGCTAGCGTAGTCAAGCCGCCCGATACTAACAAATTTAGCAAACTGTCGGTCCAAACTATCATAGATCGTT
>CAUSIL010000073.1:0-8562 GCA_963531395.1 uncultured Campylobacter sp. | reverse complement strand
CGCCCATATCGCACGCTTTTGCGTAAAGCTCGGCGGCTTTTTTGCCGTCCTGTGCTATACGCCGCTTCCGTTGTCGTATAAAAAGCCCAAATTTGAGCAGCCAGCACCGCTGCCTAGCTCGCACGCCTTTGAGTAGAGCTCTGCCGCTTTTTGATAGTCCTGCGCGGCTCCGTCTCGCGCGTTATCGTATAAAACTCCAAGCTCGTAGCGTGCCAGCGCCGTTTCCGTCGCCGCACTCCTTTTGCAGCGCGTCTAGATCGGCGCCGACAGCTAAAACAGAAGTTGCGATCAGCGGTAAAAATATCTTTTTCATTAAATTTGCTCCTATTTAAATTTGCTTTCGCATTTTACGCAAAGCGAGCTTAAAATCGGACGAGAGGGTTAAATTTGACGTAAATTTGGGTTAGCGCCGTAAAGAGGCGGGTCTTGACGGCGTAAAAATAGCGATATGAGAGCTGCAACAAGCAAATTTGAGAGCGAATTCGCCCTCAAATTTGACCGAATTTATTTCTCTGCTATGATTTTTACGATCTCGCAGACGACGTCGCTAGCCGCGCGTAGTGATTTTACCGGCAGATACTCGTAGATGGAGTGAAAGTTGTGCGCGCCGGTAAAGAGATTCGGACACGGTATGCCTTTTTCCGAGATGACCGCGCCGTCGTAGCCGCCTCGCATCGGGATGACTTTTGGCTCTATGTTTAGCCGAGCGTAGGCCTGCTTGGCCGCGACGACTGGCAGGCTGTTTTCGCCGTCAGCTAGGTAGTTAAATACGTTTTTATAGCGGTCTTTTAGGCTGATTTGAATTCTGTGCGCGCCGTAAATTTTAGCAAACGAGTCGGCTAGATCTTGCAAAAATGCCATGCGCTGCGCGTATTTTGCCTCGTTAAATTCGCGAACGTCGAGCTTTAGCACGGTCTTTGCGCTGTTGCCCGATAGCTCCTTAACCCAGTAGTAGCCCTCGACGCCGTCCGTGTACTCGGGTGCTTCGCCGCCGGGTAGCATCGAGATAAATTTGTGCGCGAGTAACAAGGAATTTACGAGCTTGCCCTTGGCATTCATCGGGTGCGCGGACTGCCCGACGAAGGTCACGACCGCGTCGCCGGCGTTCCAGTTTTGATAAATCAGCTCGCCTATGCCGCAGCAATCAAGACAGTAGGCAAAGTCGGCCTTGATCTCCGAGACGTCAAGCGCCTTGGCTCCGCGCAGGCCTTGCTCCTCGTCGGGTAAAAAGCCAAACGTCACGTCGCCGTGCTTTATTTGCGGATTTTGTATGAAAAACTGCGCGGCGTTTACGATGGCGGCGATCGCGGCCTTGTCATCCGCGCCTAGCAGGCTGGTGCCGTCGGTTACGATGAGATCGTCTCCGACGTAGCTCGTTAGCTCTGGGAATTCGCTAAGTTTGAGCGTTATGCCTAGCTCTTTATTTAGCGTGACGTCGCCGCCCTCGTAGCGCACGATTTGCGCTTTCGTATCGTTTTTTTGCTCCGCGCTCGTATCAAGGTGCGCGAAAAACGCCACGGACGGCAGCTTTTTAGCGGAATTTGACGGCAAAACGGCCGTAGTTATGGCGTTTTCTCGTCTTTTTATATTTTGCAGGCCGAGCTGCTTTAGCTCGCTTTCTATCAGCTTTGCTAGATCGTGCTCTGTTGGGTTTGAAGGCATGATGCCCGCCGCGCCCGCTTCGCGGTTTGTGGTGGTGTTGATCTTCGTATAGCGTAAAAATCTCTCGACTATGTCCATGTTCGCTCCTAAATTTGAGATAAAATTTATGAAATTATACTATCTTTTAATTAAGCTTAAAATAAAATTTTAATATTTTCGAGCAAGTTTAAAATTTAATCGGTATAATTCGCAAACTAAATTTAAAGGAGCAAAAATGCGAAATTTACGCTACGTAGGCGACTTTTCGGACTTTCATCAGGTGTTTTCGGCGACGCTGGGCAAGATGGCGACCGTGCAAGGTAGATTTGCGGGTATCGTCGGCAACCTCGACTGGAACGTGGATTTTGACAGCTGCGAGATAGCTTTCGGCGATCAAATTTACAAGATACAGCTTATCGGCAGCGAGTCGGACGTGAGCGACACGTGGCTGTGGGGATTTGCCAATCAAAGCGGCCTTAGCCCCGAGGCGACGGCGTTTTCACACGAGATTTTGCGAGCGGGACGGGAGTGGGGCTTGCAGGCTTTTAGCGAGCCTAGTTTTGAGCTGGATGAAACCTTTAACGGGCATAATCTATCTATCGCCGCGTGCGGAGCGGCGGGCGAAAATTTATGCTACTACGGCTGCGAGTACGATAAGGGCTGCGCGTTTGTAGCGATCATGGATGCGCCAGCCTCTCTTTTTGAGCCTCTTGGCGCGCACGAGTTTGTTAAAATCGCGAGTGACTGTATACAAGATTTTGACGTCGATCATAAAATTTTCATCAAAAGCTTTTTGGAATTTAACGGAGTTAAATTTGATGAAAATGTCGAAAAGGGCGGATTTTTGAAAAAAGGAAAAGACGAAATCGTAGCTAAATTCGAAAAAGAGCTTTTGATCGAATTTGACGATAAGGGTAGGATTTCGGGATTTAAATACGAATTTTAGTTTGAGCGGTTTGAGCGAGGCGATGAGCTAAAAGCCCGTCGCCTTAAATTTACGAATGAAAGTGAAACTCGTCCGGGTGATCAAGGGCGTAGCGGAATTTTTCCATATCTACTTTTTTATCCCAGATCGAGATGATTAGGCAACCTACGGCGTTACCGCAGAGGTTTCCGACCGCGCGCATCTCGGACATAAATTTATCCACGCCAAGCAGCACCGCAACCGTGACGACGGGGATGCCTGCGCTAGGAAGCGCGGCAAGCGTACCGGCAAGCACGATAAATCCTGAACCAGTGACGCCCACTGCACCCTTGCTAGTTACCATCAAGATGATGAGAATTTGTATCAGATGCTCGATGCTTAGCGGGATACCGAAAGCTTGAGCGAGGAAAATAACGCTAAGCGATAGGTAGATGTTCGTGCAATCAAGATTAAACGAATATCCAGTCGGTATGATAAGCCCGACCGCGCCTTTGTGGATGCCCGCGGCTTCTAGCTTTTGCATGAGCGGAGCTAGCGCGGTTTCGGAGGAGCTCGTCGCAAATACGATCAAGACTTCTTTTGCGATGAAGCGCATAAATTTAAAGATATTGACCTTCGCAAAATAGCAAATAGCGCCGAGAACCACGAAGATAAAAAAGCAGCTCGCAAGCGCCATAACAAAAAGCAGCTCAAGCATGCCTATTAGCGAGCCGATGCCGAATTTACCTATCAAATACGCCATCGCCGAAAACGCCGCGACGGGGCTAAATAGCATCAAAATCGTAAGCAGTTTTAGCACCCAGTGCTGAATTATCTCAAGCGGTTTTAGGATTTTGTTTTTATGTTCGTGTTTTAAAAAAGATATAATGACCGCCGTTACGATCGCCATAAATAGCACTTGCAGCGTATTTGACTTGATAAACGGATCAAGCAGATGTACGTAAGGGAAAATGCCGTCTACCGGCACCGCGCCGCGCAAAATATGAAGCGTATGGGCTATGAGTCCGCTATTTGCGTCTATGCTCGAGGCTTGGCTCGTAAATTTCTCCACGCTAGAGGCATCAAGCTGCGTATAGTCAAGGTGCATATCATGCCCCGGCTTTAGCGTTTCGCCAAAGATTATACCTACGGCTAGCGCGATAGTGCTTACGACCTCAAAGTAAATAAATCCTTTAAGCCCGATAGAGCCTAGATCTTTCATACTCTCAAGCCCTATGATACCCGAGACTATCGTTAAAAAGATGATAGGGCCGATGAGCGCTTTTAGGGCTTTGATAAAGTAATCGATACCGGGCTTGCTCTGTATGCCTAAATCCGGGAAAAATACGCCCACGGCGATACCCGCGACGATACCGAAAATCACCCAAAACGCGAGATTGGTAAGTAGTCTAACTATAAAAGGTTTTTGCGGCTTTGCCGCGATTGAAGCGTTTTGATTCAAGAAATATCCTTTAAAATTTTAATAAATCGCATAAAACGAAATCGCGCGGATTATCAGAGCTCAAGCTGCCGCTCGATTTTTATTAAATTTACAAACTCTCTAAAATTTCGACCGAGTTTATCTTATCGCCTTGCTTGATGCTATCTAGCGCCTTTAGGCTAGGCTCATCCACGATCTGTCCAAACACCGTATGCACGCCGTCAAGGTGCGGCTGCGCGCTGTGACAGACGAAAAACTGACTACCGCCCGTGTCGCGTCCGGCGTGCGCCATAGATAGCGTCCCTCGTTTGTGCTTGTGCTTTTGTCCTACGCACTCGCATTTGATGCGCCAGCCCGGCCCTCCGGTGCCCGTACCGTGCGGACATCCGCCCTGGATCACGAAATTTGGGATCACGCGGTGGAAATTTAACCCGTCATAAAAGCCGCTTTTAGCTAGCTGGGCGAAATTCGTCACCGCCTGCGGCGCTTCGTCGCCGTAGAGCTCGAGCTTCATATCGCCTTTTTCCGTATGGATCACGGCAAATTTGAGCTTAGCAAGCTCGGCCGCGTCGATGTCGTAGATTTTTAGTTCGTCGTTTCTCATTTCGTTCCTTAAATTTATTCGATATTAGTATAAACCGCTTGCACGTCGTCGTCATCTTCGAGTTTATCAAGCAGTTTTTCTACCTCGCTCATTTGCTCTTCATTCAGGCTGACGGGCGAATTTGCGATGTATTGTAGGCTAGCTTTTTTGGCTTCAAGCCCCAGCTTTTCGATACCTTCGCTAAGAGTTCCGAAGCTTGCGTAATCGCCGTAGATATAAAGCACGCCGTCTTCCTCCTCGATCTCGGTTAGACCAAAGTCGATAAGCTCTAGCTCGATCTCGTCAAGCTCCTTTGCGGGCATGTCAAGTTCAAAAACGCTCTTTCTCGTAAACATGAAATTTAGGCTTCCGCTAGGCAAAATTTCGCCGCCGTTTTTGCTAAATATCGCCTTGACGTTAGCAACCGTGCGAGTAGGGTTGTCAGTAGCGCATTCGACGATGATCTGCACGCCGTGCGCGCCTTTGCCGTCGTAAAAGATAGTCTTGATATCCGCGCTATCCTTACCGCTGGCGCGTTTTATCGCCGCGTCGATGTTATCTTTTGGCATATTTTGCGCCTTGGCTGCAGCTATTGCGGCGCGGAGTTTTGGGTTCATATCAGGCTCCGTGCCGCCCTCTTTAGCAGCTACAGTTATGGCTTTTGCGAGTTTTGGAAAAACCTTGCTCATCTTGTCCCAGCGCGCTTCTTTCGCGGCGCGCCTATATTCAAACGCTCGTCCCATTTTGTTCCTTTAAAAATTTTTGCCCAATTATATCTAAAAAAATTTTGCATTTTTTTAAAAATACGAGGTTTTGAGCGTATTAGCAAAAAATTTAGATTTAAGTCCTATAATCCTCGTATGATTTTAAATGCCCAAAAAGACGACGCCGCGCGCTGCATAGAGCTGTTAAATTTAGCCATGGAGGACATCGCTTTTACGCTTAGCGGCGTGAGCGACCCCGTTAAGAGCGATGAAATTTTGCATAAATTTTTTAGAAGCGAGATAAACCGCCTAAGCTACAACAACGTTTTTGTTTTCAAATTTGACGGCGAGATCGCGGGTGTGATTTGCGCTTACGACGGAGGCGAGATTGAGGTATTGGATGAGCCTATTAGGGCGCATTTGCAAACGCTCGGTTTAAGCGAATTTCCGCAGACCGAGTGCTTCGCGGACGAGCTATACATAGATAGTCTTGCCGTGGACGAGAGATTTCGCGGACGAGGTATCGCAAAAGAGCTGATCAAATTTATCTTCGCCCTCGCGCCTAAACGAAATATCAAAAAAGTAGCTCTCATCGTCGATGAAAAAAAGCCTAAAACCATGGCTTTTTACGAGCGCTTGGGCTTTGAGACCGACTGCGAAATGATCATAAATTCTCACAAATACTACCATATGATAAAGGAGATAGGATGACTAAATTTAAGGTTGCTAATATCCACTGCGAAAACTGCGCAAACACCATAAAAAACGCTCTTGAGGACGAATACGGCGAGATAAAGGTCGATCTTGGCGTAGAACCAAGGGTCGTGAGCGTAAATTTAGACGGCAAGGACGAGGCGAAATTTAAAGAGGAGCTGGATGATTTGGGATTTAGCGTCATAGAGAAAATTTGATGCAAAATATCAAACTAAACATCGCGGGCATGACCTGCGTAAACTGCTCAAACGCCATCGAGCGCGTAACTAAAAAGATCTCGGGCGTGATAGATGCGAAGGTCAGCTTTGCAAACGGCTCGGGCGAATTTATCATAGAAAGCGCCGAAGTACAAGCCGCGATAGAGGAAAAAATAAAAAAACTAGGCTACGGCGTGGCAAAGGATTTGGCGGAATTTGAAGCCAAACGCGAGAAACATATCTTAAATTTACGCCGAAATTTCCTAGCCGCTGCAGCTTTTAGCGCGGTGATCATGGCGCTTGAGATGAGCGAGCAGCCAAGCGCGGCAAAATCAGCTATTATGCTGGCGCTTGCCTTTATCACGATAGCTACGTGCGGGCGGGATTTTTTCATCCATGCTTACGGCGCGCTAAAAAATAAAAATTTCGACATGAACGTACTCGTCGCGCTGGGAACAAGCACGGCGTTTGCGTATTCGCTGGGGGTTTTTATCGCGGGCGAGCACCTACCTGAAAACATGCGCCACCTCTACGTTTCTGGCGCAGCCATGATAACGGCTTTCGTGCTGCTGGGTAAATTTTTAGAAGAGCGCTCAAAAGCTCGCGCGGGCGATTATATAAAATCGCTCATGAATATGTCGCCAAAGACTGCTCTCGTACTACAAAAAGACGGTAGCGCGCTGGAAGTGGATGCCGTGAGCCTAAAAATAGGCGACGTCGCGGTCGTAAAGAGTGGCTACGCGGTGCCTTGCGACGGAGTCGTGATAAACGGCGGCGCAGAGATCGATACCTCGATGCTAACGGGCGAGAGCCTCCCTGTCTACAAGAAACAAGGCGACGAGGTCAATGCCGGAACGATAAATTTAAACGGCTACATCAACGTAAAGGTTACAAAGCTCGCTAATCAAACGCTTTTGTCGCAAATTTTAGAGCTTTTAAGCGACGCATCGAGCAAAAAGATGCCTATTAGCCGCTTTGCCGACCGCGTGGCAAATATCTTCGTGCCTATCGTGATAGCTATCGCCGTCGTTACGTTTTTTGCGTGGTTTGCGATTACGGGAAACGCGCTGCAAGGCGTGCTAAGCGCGGTTTGCGTACTGATTATCTCGTGTCCTTGCGCGCTAGGGCTAGCTACCCCGATAGCTATCGTCTCCTCGCTATCTCTGGGCGCTAAAAACGGAATCCTCATCAAAAATCCAGAAGTTTTAGAAGTTCTTGGCGGCGTAAAATACGCGGTATTTGACAAAACCGGAACGCTAACCAAGGGCGAAATTTCGGTAAATTTTACCGATATAAATGATGAAAATTTAGCCAAAATCGCCGCACTAGAGGCCAAAAGCTCGCATCCGATATCGGCTGCGATCGTCAGATACGCAAACGAGCTGGGGCTTAAAATTTTAGGCGACGAAAAGGGTTTTGAAAATATCGCGGGACGCGGCATAAAGAGTGACGATGATAGCGTGATAGCGGGTAATGAGGCCTTTTTAAGCGAACTTGGCGTAGAGATAAGCGCGCACGCTAAAGAGCAAATCGCCAAAGCGCAAAACGAAGGAAACGGCGTGGTGCTAGCGGCCGTGGATAAAATTTACGTTGGATTTATAGCGCTTAGCGACACTATAAAAGAGGATGCCGCGCAGGCTATGCAAAGCCTAAAAAATGCCGGCGTAACGCCCGTAATGCTAACTGGAGATAATGCCTTTACCGCAAAAAACGTGGCAAGTAAGCTGGGCGTAGAAAAGGTTTTTGCCGGCATGCTGCCTAATGAAAAATTTGAAACCATAAAACGCCTGCAAGAAGAGGGTGCGGTGCTGTTTGTCGGCGACGGTATCAACGACGCCGCACCGCTAAAGCAAGCAAATGTGGGTATCGCGATGAGTAGCGGCGCAGACATCGCAAAAGAAGCCGGCGACGTAGTGCTAGTAAAAAACGACCTAAAAAGCGCAGTATCTACGATAAATTTAGCCAACGAGACGATGAAAACGATAAAGCAAAATTTGTTTTGGGCGTTTGTTTATAACGCCGTTTGTATCCCAGTTGCGGCTGGGGTTTTGGCGCCTCTAGGCCTCATGCTAACGCCCGTTTACGGAGCTGCGGCGATGTGCTTTAGCTCGGTCACGGTCGTGTTAAATTCGATCAGATTACGATTTAAGCAAATCTAAAATTTAGCCTAAATTTTGTAAAATCCCGCAAAAAAAACAAAAAGGGAAAAGATGAATTTAGGTAAATTTTACGCCGTGATCGCAAGGATATTTGCGCTAAATTTCGCTTTGCCGCCGAGCGCGAAGCTTTTTAGCGAGCTAAATAAAAATCCAAAATGGATAATAACAAACGATAGCGAAGCAAACGCCAAGGGGCGCGAGCTATACGAAGAGTCGCTA
>CAUSIL010000072.1:0-8715 GCA_963531395.1 uncultured Campylobacter sp. | reverse complement strand
CAAAAAGCGGGCCTTTGGCTAAACGACGGCAACGCGTATAGAGGCGTGGAAAAATGCTTCCTACGCCTCAATATCGCCACGCAAAGATCGCGCGTGCTAGAGGGGCTAAAACGCCTAAAATCAGGCGCTATGGCCTACGCAAAAAGTAGGGAATAATATATTTACGAAAAATTGGGATAAAATTTAGACCTTTTTGGTATGATTTGCGCGTCCGACAAGAAAACCTCCTTTTTGTAACGGCGCCTCGGCTCCCCCTGCCGAGGCGTTTTTGTCTTATTCATTAAGCTTTTTTAGTTATAATCCTTCTCATAAATTTACTCCGCCTAGCTCAAATTTAAGCAAATTTAGCGCTTCAGGCGAAAGGACGAAAATGCTAACTCACATAGACGAAAACAACCGCCCTAAAATGGTCGACGTAAGCGACAAGGGCGTAACTACGCGCATAGCCGTAGCAAGCGGCATCATAAAAATGTCACGCGAAGCCTTTGACGCTATCAAAAACAACACCGGCAAAAAAGGTCCGGTCCTGCAAACCGCCGTCGTAGGCGCGATAATGGGCGCAAAAAAGACGAGCGAACTCATCCCGATGTGCCACCCGCTGCTAATCAGCGGCATAAACTGCGACATCGAGGAGTTAGCTGATATCTGCGCCTACAAGCTAACCGTTAGCGTCAAGATAGACGGCAAAACCGGTGTCGAGATGGAGGCGCTAACGGGCGTTAGCGTCGGTCTCCTAACGATCTACGATATGATAAAAGCGATAGATAAAACCATGCAGATAACGGGTATCGCGCTAGAAAGCAAGAGTGGAGGCAAAAGTGGCGACTACGTGCGATCTAAATAAAGAACCCCAAATCTCGTACCCAAATTTCTGGGAATATAAAATCATCATCGAAGAAAGCGGCGATGCCCAAGCTATCGCGCAGAGCGTCGTAGGCGAGAGGCAGCACAAGATAACGCCCTCAAAATCGAGCAAAGAGGGCAAATACAAAAGCTACAATCTAAGCGTTTTGGTTAATTCTAACCAGGAGCGATTAGAAATTTTTTCCGCGCTAAGACGCGTTTGCAAATACGTATTATAAGGACTTTTATGCAAAATTTAGTCTTCATCCAAACCATAAAAGAGAACAAAAACGACCCGCAAATTTCCGTTTTGATCAGGGAATTTGCGCTAAGCGAGTTTAGAAAAAGCGTCAAAAGCGCAAAAGGCGGCGACGCAAACGCGGCTTTAGCTAAGGAATTTGAGCAAATTTGCGAGGCGCTAAAGAGCGAAGATCTGCTAAATCGCCAAAACGTCGCCAACCTCATCCAAAGCGCGGGCGACGCGCTCAGCGAAGCAAAAGAGCAGTATATCCACCGCCTAATCTACGAAAAAGAGCAGATCGAGCGGCAAATTTACGCGCAAAAAGACGAGATCAAAAACGACGTTCGCGAGCTGCTCGAAAATATGGAAAATTTCATCAAAAGCAGCGACCTGACGGATAAGGACGAAATTTTAACCGCGATAGACGAAAAGATGCTCTGCGAGCTACAAATGCTGGGCATCCTAAAAGAAACCACCGAAGCGGCGTTTCTAACCGCGATCGAAAAGGGCGACGACGTCAAAGATACCGCCTGGCAAATCTCCAAAAACGTCGTGCTTAGCGCGATAAACGAGGGCGAAGCGAGCAAAGAGCACATCCTAGAGATCGCAAGGACGGTCTGCGAAGCATCAAGCGAGATAGCCGACGTCAATCAGGCCTTTGCCAAAGAGCTAATAAGCGGCGCGATCGGCGGCGTAAAAGAGGCGCTTGGCAAAAGGACGGAAAAGTTTATCGAGGAGATCAAATTTGCCCCGGACAGCCAGACGCTACTAGGCGAAGCTAAAGAATTTATAAGGCTCGAGGAGAGGTTTGTAGCGATGCTGCGCGATATGGCGCGCTCGCAGGAGCCGTCTGCTGCGGTGATAAACGAAATCCTAGACGAGTCGGTAGATAGCTACTTGGCTAAATTTAAGCGGCTACAAAACGACGTTTCCCGCCAGATCGAGCTTCAGCTAGAGGAGCTAAAATTTAACGAAAATATCGATAAATTCGCTAGCCTCGCGGGGGCAAAATTTGAGGAGTTAAAGCGCGAAGTAACTCAAGCCGGCGATAAATTTAAAGAAAATTTTAACGCCAAAGAACGCCTCGAAGCGCTCAAAAAAGACATCGGCGACTTTGAAAAACGAACGCAGGAGAAGCTAAGCGCGATAAATGCGAGCGAGATCGGCGAAAATCTCAAATCAAAATCAAAAGAACTAGGTGAGAGGCTCTACAAAGCCGCCGAAAATCTCATAAAAAACGCCAAAGAAAAAATCGGCAAAAAAGAGGACGAGAAAAAAGACGAGTGAGCCAAAATTAGGCGATTTTGGCTAAATTTGGTAGCTTTTAAGGCGTTAAATTTATACTTTTAGCTCAAATTTAACGCCTCTTGCAAAAAATAAGCGACGAAATAAAAACGATGAAAATAATCCAAAATCAAAAATTTTTCAAGCAAAATTTAGCGCAGTTAATAAACGAGTTAGCAGGCGCGAACGAAAATTCGGCGGCGAATCTAGCGGAAGGTCGTTTGATTGATTTTACAGACGATAAAAGCGCGCAAAAGAAAAATGGAGGCAGGCTGGTCTTTAAAAACATAGAGTTTATGAACTGCGACATAGGGCTTGATAACGATCTTACAAATCCGCAGACGATAAGCGGGGTAAATTTTATCGGGTGTACTTTTAGGTCTTGTTTTTTCGGTCCTTGCGTTTGGAAGGACGTTTTGCTTGAAAATACTTGCTTTAACGACTACGGCATACTGGACTCCGTGCTCTTTTACCGCGTCAAAATCAAGGGCAAAATCACCTCGTTTCGCATAAATAAATGCGGATTTATGACGCATAAAAATCCAGAACTCCAGCTCAAAATAGACGCTTTTAGGCAAGAGTTTTACGGCCGTGCCGAATGGGCGCTTGATATCAGCGAGGCAAGGCTTTCTAGCTTTGATTATGACGGCATCCCCGCGCGGCTTTTCGTGCTTGATACTTCAACGCAGTTTGTCGTAAGACGAGATAAATTTCACTCTCTAAATCAGCTTAGCGAGGAGTTTAAGAGTAAATTTAGCTATGTGACGGCGTATCTAAAAGATTTTTTAGAGGACGGCCGAGAGGACATCGTGCTAACCGTACCGACATCGCGTCCTAAAAAATTTAGAAAGCCCATAGTAGACGGCCTAAGCGAGCTGCGGACTTTGGGGCTAGCGGAGTAAAATTTATTAAATTTACCGCCGGGTTTTAGCATCAAATTTAACCGCTCACGCCGTGAAATAAACTAAATTTTAGCGCGAATTTTAACCGAGCTTGGCTAAAAACTAACCCTTCAGCCGTAAATTATTCGCATGCGTTAGCGCAATAGCGATGGCATCAGTGATGTCAAGAGGTTTGATCTCCTTTGTGATACCGAGAATTTTCTTAACCATAAAGGCCACCTGCTCTTTGTCGGCCTTGGCTTTACCGGTGACGGTTTTTTTGACCTGAAGCGGGGTATACTCGGCAAAATCTCCGTGAAGCTGCAAAATTTTAAGACTGAGCGCCCCCCGAAACTGCGCGAGCTTTAAAACCGTTTTTGGATTATACGCAAAAAATATGTCCTCAATCGCCACTTCGTCAAATTTGTGATTTTTAAAAATTAGGTCAAGTCCCTCGCAAAGTTCGGTGATTTGATACTGCAAAGAATTCGGTTTTATTTTGATTAGTCCCGCCTCAATCAAAACAGTTTTCACGGGCGTCTTCTCGACGATCGCATAGCCGCAATTTCGCGATCCCGGATCGATTCCTAAAATTTTCATCTCGTCCTTTTCAATAGTTTTTCACGCTTTTTTCACACCGTGAAAAAACGAATTTCAACGCCATTTTAACAAATTTAAGATAAAATCTAGCGAATCAATCTTAAAGGCAAAAATTTGGTCGCAAACGAGGTTTTGGAGCTACTTTCCAAAGAAATTTTACCGTCGGAATTTGAATGCTACATCAAGCAGCTTAAATTTAACGAAAAAAGCTCAAATTCAACAAACATCGTATTTAACGCGCCAAACGAGATTATCGCCAAATTTATCCAGACCAAATACGCCGCTAAAATCGCTCACCTTTTTGAAGTAAAAACCGGGCAAAAGCCGGTCGTCGAAGTCCAAGCTCCGACCAAAACCGCAAGCAAACCGGCCAAAAAAGTGGACGTCAAAGAAATAAAAGCGCAAAGCAGCCTGCTAAATCCAAGCTACACTTTTGAAAATTTCGTAGTCGGCGACTCGAATCAATTTGCTTTTTTAAGCGCAAAAGCCGTATCTGAACAGCCGGGTAAGATTTACAATCCTCTTTTCATCTACGGCCCGACGGGACTTGGCAAGACTCACCTTTTACAATCGGTCGGAAATTTTTGTCTAAACGGCGGAAAAATGGTTATTTGCGTCACGAGCGAGCAGTTTATCACGGATTTTACGTATAACCTCAACAACCACTCGATGGAGCGATTTCGCGAAAAGTACCGAAACTGCGACGTTTTACTCATCGACGACGTACAGTTTTTAGGTAAAACGGATAAAATCCAAGAGGAATTTTTTCATACGTTTAACGAGATTCACGCCAAAAACGGCCAGATCGTGATGACCTCAGACCGCCAACCAAAGCTGCTAAAAGGCTTTGAAGATAGGCTAAGAACGCGTTTTGAGTGGGGTATCATCGCCGATATCACGCCGCCCGAGCTTGATACTAAAATCGCAATTATCAATAAAAAATGCGAATTTGATAAAATTTATCTTGGTACCGACGTCATAAACTACATCGCTACAAACATGGGCGATAACATCCGAGAAATCGAAAGCGCGATAATAAATTTAAACGCTTACGCAAGGCTGATGAGGCAGGAAATCACGCTAGAATTTGCTAAAAACATCCTGCGCGATCAGATAAAAGAAAAACGCGAAAATATAAATCTAGAGAGCATCGTAGAGACCGTGAGTAAAGAGCTAAATATCAAACCTAGCGACATGAAAAGTAAATCACGCTCAAAAAATATCGTCGAGGCTAGACGCATCGTGATATATCTGGCTAAAAATTTGACGCCAAACTCGATGCCGCAGATCGCGCAGTTTTTTAACATGAAAGATCACTCGGCCGTAAGCCACAGCATCAAAAAAATAAACGAACTAATCGAAACGAACGAATATTTTAAAGTTCGCGTCGAAGAACTAAAAAATAAAATTTTAACCAAAGAGTAAAAACGTGAATAAAAGTGAAAAAAATCAAGATTTTATTAACGCCGTAAAATACCTATCTACGGGACTAAAAAAGGATATTAACATTTTCACATCCCCTACTAATGCTACTAAAAGAAATTTAAAAACAAAAGGAAAAAAATGAAAGTCGCAATTAAAAAAAACGCTCTAGAAAGCGTAATAAACAATGCTAATCCTTATTTAGAAAAAAGAGATTTAAGCGCTATAACTTCGCATATATTTATAACAGCTAAAGACGGTATTTTAAACGTCAAAGCAACCGATCACGAAATCGGTCTAGCTTATAAGCTCTCAAACGTCAAAATCATGGACGAAGGAAACGCCACCGCAAACGGTAAAAAACTGCTTGATATCATAAGAAGCCTAAAAGACGAAGAAGTTACGCTAGAAACGCTAAATAACTATCTCTATATAAAGCAAAAAAACTCAAAATACAAACTTCCTATGTATAAATTTGAGGACTTTCCGAATTTTCCTACCGTAGAAAATAAAAATAAATTTGAAGTCGATGCCGTCATGCTAGGCCGAAGTCTAAAAAAAATATTCCCTAGTATCGACAATAATAACCCTAAATTTGAGCTAAACGGCGCGTTTGTCGACATAAAGCAAAACTACATCAACATAGTAGGAACCGATACTAAAAGGCTAAGCGTCTTTAGACTAGAAACCCCTACGCAGAGCGAATTTTCGCTAATAATCCCAAAAAAAGCAATCGGCGAAATCCAAAAACTATTTTTTGATAAAATAGAAATTTACTACGACGATACGACTTTGATAGCCCAAAGCTCGAATTTCGAGTTTTTTACGAAGCTAATTAACGGCAAATTCCCGGATTATAATAGAGTAATCCCGCAAGAGATAAAAAAACGTCTAAGATTAAGCAGAGATAAAATGATAGAAGGCATAAAAACCGTCTCTATAATGTCTGAAAGTACTAAAATAATATTTGCCCCGCAAACGGTAAGTTTTGAAAGCATAGTCGAGGATAATTCTGAAGCTAAAACTTCGATTGATTTTGCAACGGGGCTTGAAAGCGAAATTTACGTCGGCGTAAAAAATAGATATTTACTTGATTTCTTGCAAAATATCGAAGAAGAATATTTCGAATTTGGATTTAACGACTCGAATTTAGCCTTCACTGTTAGCTCAAACGAGCTAAAAACGGTAATCATGCCGATAAATTTATAAAAATAAAAAGGTAAATAATGCAGCAAAATTACGGCGCGGAAAATATTAAAGTTTTAAAAGGGCTAGAAGCGGTTAGAAAACGCCCCGGTATGTATATCGGAGATACCAACGTAAGCGGCCTACACCACATGATCTACGAAGTCGTCGATAACTCCATAGACGAAGCGATGGCGGGCTACTGCGATACGATAGACGTAGAACTAACGCGCGAAGGCTCTGCTATCATCACCGATAACGGACGCGGTATACCTGTAGATATGCACCCTACGGAGAAAATTTCAGCAGCAACGGTCGTTTTAACAGTACTTCACGCGGGCGGTAAATTTGACAAAGATACTTATAAAGTCTCAGGCGGTCTACACGGCGTCGGCGTTAGCGTCGTAAACGCCCTTTCTAAAAAACTGGTCGTAAATATCAAACGAGACGGCAAACTACATAGACAAGAATTTTCAAAAGGTATCCCGCAAAGCGACCTGGAAGTTATAAAAACTACGAATAGAACCGGAACTCAGGTAGAGTTTTGGCCGGATGACAGCATTTTTGAGGTTACGGAATTTAACGATGAAATTTTAACTAAACGTTTTCGCGAACTAGCCTATCTAAACCCGAAAATAACGATAAATTTTAAAGATCAAAGAAACGGTAGAAGTGAGAGCTTTCACTACGAGGGTGGACTTGAGAGCTTTGTAACGGATATGAATAAAAACGAAGCCGTAAGCAAAGCCGTATCCTTTAGCGGCGGAGAAGAGGACGTTTTAGTCGATTTCGCGCTTATGTACAACGATACTTATAGCGAAAATTTACTAAGCTTCGTAAATAATATCAAAACCCCTGACGGCGGTACGCACGAGGCTGGATTTCGTGCGGGTTTAACTCGCGTGATAACAAACTATATCGCAGCGAACGCCGCAGCTCGCGAAAAAGATACGAAAATCACCGGCGAAGATATCCGCGAAGGTCTAATTGCGGTAGTTAGCGTAAAAGTTCCCGAGCCGCAGTTTGAAGGCCAAACGAAAGGAAAACTAGGCTCGAGCTACGTAAAACCGATCGTTCAAAAGATGGTTTTTGAGGTACTTAGCAAGTATTTTGAAGAAAATCCGATCGAAGCTCGCGCGATAATGGAAAAAGCGCTGATGGCTGCGCGCGGACGCGAAGCTGCCAAAAAAGCTCGCGATCTAACGCGTAAAAAAGAGGGTCTAAGTATAGGAACTCTACCCGGTAAACTAGCCGACTGTCAGAGCAAGGATCCTACCATCAGCGAGCTTTATCTGGTGGAGGGCGACTCTGCGGGCGGCTCGGCTAAACAAGGACGCGATAGAGTGTTTCAGGCCATTTTGCCGCTAAAAGGTAAAATTTTAAACGTAGAAAAATCGCGCTTAGATAAAATTTTAAAATCAGACGAAATAAAAAATATGATAACCGCGCTAGGTTGTGGTATCGGCGACGAATTTGACGCCGAGAGGCTTCGCTACCACAAAATCATCATCATGACCGATGCCGACGTAGACGGTAGCCATATCCAGACTCTGCTTTTAACGTTTTTCTTTAGATTTTTACACAAAGTCGTGGAAAACGGCCACATCTATCTAGCCCAACCGCCGCTTTACCGCTATAAAAAGGGTAAAAAAGAAATTTATCTAAAAGACGAAAAAGCGCTCAATGAATTTCTAATCGAAACCGGCATCGAAGGGGTTGAGTTTGAAGGTATCGGAAATGCTGATCTTATAGACTTTTTAAAAATAGTCGCGGCTTACAGAAGCGTGTTAAAAGAGCTTGAAAAGCGTTTTAGCGTTATTTCTGCAGTTAGATTTATGATCGAAAATCCAAATATCGTTTCAAAAAGTTACGGCGAAATTTATGAAATTTTAAAAAATTATTTAGAGGCACAGGGGCACAATATCCTAAATTCATACGTCAGCGAAGAAGAAGCGCGAATTTACGTACAAACAGAAAGCGGCCTAGAAGAGCTTTTAGTAAATGAAAATTTATTTACAAATCCGCTTTACGAGGAAGCGCTTTACATCAGTCAAAAGATAAAAGAGCGCGGCATCGAGCTAAAAGGCGACGTGTTAGACGTGCTAGAAGAGATCGAGAAAAATGCCAAAAAAGGCGCTTATATCCAGCGCTATAAAGGTCTTGGCGAGATGAATCCGGAACAGCTGTGGGAGACGACGATGAACCCTGAAAACCGTCGTTTGCTAAAAATAAACATAAATGACGCTATAAGTGCCTCAG
>CAUSIL010000071.1:0-8736 GCA_963531395.1 uncultured Campylobacter sp. | reverse complement strand
TACCTCGTAAAAGCGCGCCTTAAGCCCGGCTACGAGCCGCGAAATTTGATCAAATTTTATGAAGACGTACGCGAGATGGCGGCGCAAGGCGCGGTGCAGGCTTACGCTAGCTGCGGCGCGCTATACGGAGCCTACGGGAAAAAGGGCGGCGACAAAGAAAGTGCCGTTATGAGCGCGGTTTCGCTTAGTCTTTGCGCGATTTTTTTGCTGCTCGCGTTTAAAAATTTGCGCATTTTTTGCGTCGTTTTCGTCGCGATTTTCGGCTTTGCGTGCGGGCTTGCGGCTTCGCTTTTGATCTACGAGAGCCTTAGCGTCATGGTCGTGGTTATCGGCACGAGCCTGGTCGGGCTGATGTTTGACTTTGCGCTGCACTGGCTGGGTAAAAATCAAAACGCGCCCGTGGTAGCCGCGAGCGTGCGTCCGATGCTTAAAATTTTCTTGCTCGGGCTTTGTATCACGATGAGCGGATACGGCATTTTTGCCTTTTCGTCGCTTGAGCTGCTGCGCCAAACCGCGATATTTTCGCTATTTACGCTGCTTGGGGCGTTTTTATTTACCTATTTTTACCTGCCTTTTATCTTTGAGGGCGCGACTTTTTCGCAAAGCGCCGTATTTTCAAGGTTTTTTGATAAATTTGCGGGACTTTGCGAGCGTGCGGCGGGAGCGGTAAATTTAAAAATTTTACTCGCCGCGTTTGCGCTTTGTGCGGGAATTTTGGCGCTAAATTTTAAAAGCTTAAGCGCGCCCGAGCAGATAAAAGACTACGCAAACTCGCCCGCGCAGCTGCTGGAGCAGTCTAAAAAGATCAGCGAGATAACGGGCGCCGCGCCGCAAAACTCCGTCATTGTGCTAAAGGGCGGAGACGATCTGGTCGGCGACGAAAAGCGGCTGATGCGCGAGCTAAAGCAGGCAAATCTAGTGAGAGATTACGCTTCTATTTCTAAATTTATCCTAAGTCTGGCCGAGCAGGAAAATGTAAAAAATATCTTTAAAGAGGCCGCGCGGGACGAGGAAGTCTTTAAAATTTACGCTCAGTTTGGCTTGCCTAGCGAGCTAGTAAAATCCGAGCTTGAAAAGATCTCAAACGCCAAAATTATCGGCGCTAGCGAGATTTTAGAATTTGATGCGGCAAAAAATTTGACGCGATTTTTACCGAGCAAAAACAGCAGCGCGATATACGCCGAGGGGCTTGAAAGCGGCGTAAAAACGGATGAAATTTTAAAGGCAAACGGCGCATTTAGCGTCGATTTCGTCGGTGCGCTAAATCAAAATTTGACCGAGGCGAAGGCCTGGGCTGCGGTGCTAAAGGGTGGCGCGTTTTTGCTTGCGTTTGCGCTTTTGTGGGCGTTTTTCGGCGCGGCGCGCTCGCTTTTGGTTATGAGCGTCATCGCGCTTGGCGTGCTAGCCGTGCTTTGCGGTTTTACGGCGCTTGGCGTTCACGTAAATATTTTTGCGATTTTCGGGCTTATCTTGGCAAGCGCGGTCGGGATCGATTATCTCATCTTTGCGTTAAACGAGGATCTGTCCCGGAGAGAGCGCGTATTTGGGATATTTGCCGCGTTTATCACGAGCTTTATCTCGTTTTTTGCGCTTAGTTTTAGCCAGACGCCAGCAGTTAGCGTTTTTGGTCTAGCCGTTAGCCTTTGCATCGCGTTTTACGGGCTTGCCGCCTGCACGCTTGCGATGAAAAATTTGGCTTAAATTTAGCAAAAAGAGGTATAATCGCGAGCTTACGCAGCGCGAAATTTGAACCAAACGGGCGCGCTAAATTTAATAATACGGAAAGAAAATGCTAAAAATAAACGGCAAAGACGAGGGCGAGTTTATCGGCAAAACCGTAGCGCAGCTGCTCGCCGCAAAGGGGCTAAAGCCTGAGCGCATAGCAGTCGAGCTAAACGGCGAAATCTTGCCCAAGGATAAATTTGACGCGGTGCTAAGAGACGGCGACTCGGCCGAGATAGTGCATTTTGTAGGCGGAGGCTGAGATGAAATTTGATGAAAAAGACGATGTTTTAGAGCTTGGCGGGCATAAATTTAGCTCGCGCTTTATCCTGGGATCGGGTAAATTTTCGTTGCCTCTTTTGGAGGCCGCGGTACATGAGGCGGGCGCGCAGATCGTTACGCTGGCGCTTCGGCGCGTGAACGAGGGCGGGATAGAAAATATCCTGGACTTTATTCCAAAGGGCGTGACGCTACTGCCAAACACCTCGGGTGCTAGGAACGCCGATGAGTGCGTGCGTATCGCAAAGCTCGCGCGAGAGGCGGGCTGCGGCGATCTCGTGAAAGTTGAGGTTATCAGAGATAGCAAATACCTGCTGCCCGATAACTACGAGACGATAAGAGCGACCGAAAAGCTCGCAAACATGGGCTTCGTCGTGATGCCCTATATGTACCCCGACCTAAACGTAGCGCGCGATCTGGTCTCTGCGGGTGCTGCGTGCGTGATGCCGCTTGGCGCTCCGATCGGGACGAACAAAGGCCTTTGCACGCGCGAATTTATCAAAATTTTGCTCGCCGAGATAGACCCGCCCGTGATCGTGGATGCGGGCATCGGCACTCCAGCGCAGGCGTGCGAGGCGATGCAGATGGGCTGTGCGGCCGTGATGGTAAACACCGCTATCGCTACCGCTGGCGACGTAAAAACGATGGCGCGGGCATTTGCGCTAGCGATCCAGGCAGGCAGGCTGACGTATCTATCGGGGCTTGGCGGCGTGAGCGAAAGCGCTAGGGCGTCAAGTCCGCTGACGGGATTTTTGGAGTAAATTTAGCTTTAAATTTGACAGCATGAAAAACGGCGTCAAATTTGAGGCGGGCGAGGACTAAATTTGCCTCGTTAAATCCTGCGAATTTTAAATTTGATAAATTTGCCGAGTTTTAAATTTAGCGCCGTAAAGGCGCGGGTCCGGGCGCGTCAAATTTGCCGCTTGCGCCCTGAAAACGATCAAATTTAACGCCTAAAATTTAGATGAAAAAACGGAGAAATATTTGAAAAATATAGACGTGATGGAGTATGCCGACGGCGCGCAGCGCATAGACGAAACGCTGATGCGGCGGGTGTTAGCGGCGCGCGAGGGCTACGACTACGAGAAATTTGACGCCCTCAGCGTAAAGCGCGCTCTTGGCGAAGAAAATCTAAGCGTAGAGGGCCTAAAAGCGCTTCTAAGCCCCGCTGCGAGCGCATTTTTAGGCGAGATGGCTGAGGCGGCGCGAGATAGGACGCACAGGCAGTTTGGCAACTCGGTGCAGTTTTTTACACCGCTTTATATCTCAAATTTTTGCGATAGCGACTGCGTCTACTGCGGCTTTAGCTCGCGAAATAAGATCTCGCGCGTGCGGCTAAAGGCGGACGAGGCGGCGACGGAGCTAGCAAATATCGCAAAAAGCGGGCTAAAAGACGTGCTGATCCTAACCGGCGAAAGCGCGAAAAAAAGCGACCTGGGCTATATCGGCGAGGTTTGCAAGGAGGCGTCTAGGCTTTTTAGCAACGTAGGCATCGAGATATATCCGCTAAATGCTGACGAATACGCGTTTTTGCACGGTTGCGGCGCGGACTACGTCGTGGTTTTTCAGGAGACTTACGACCCGGTGGCCTATGCGAAATTTCACCTAGGCGGCGTCAAGCGCTCGTTTGCCTACCGCTTCCACGCCCAGGAGCGCGCTCTCATGGGCGGCATGCGCAGCGTCGGATTTGCCGCGCTTTTGGGGCTTGACGACTTTAGAAAAGACGCGCTAGCCACCGCGCTGCACGCTCATCTCATACAGCAAAAGTATCCGCACGCCGAGATCGCGCTATCTTGTCCGCGCCTGCGCCCCGCGATAAACAAGGCTCACGTCGGCCCGCGGGACGTCGATGAGAGGGCGCTGTTTCAGGTCATCTGCGCGTACCGCCTCTTTTTGCCGTACGCAAATATCACGATCTCCACGCGCGAGTCGGCGCACTTTCGAGACGGCGTCATCGCAGTCGCCGCGAACAAAATTTCAGCCGGCGTTAGCACGGGCGTGGGGACGCACTCTGATAAGGCAAAAAAAGGCGACGAGCAGTTTGAGATCAGCGATGCGCGCTCGGTTGATGAGATACTAGGCGCCGTGCGAGGGCTAAATTTGCAGCCCGTGATGAGCGAGCATATTTACGTTTGAGGTCGGTCGGCGCGGGGTTTGGTTTGATTTGCGCTTGTATTTTTTTATAAAATCGGCGGCGTTTTTGCTTTGATTTGCATTGCGGCTTTTGGAGGCTTCGCGTTTTTATCGGGTAAATTTGCGCTTCAAAGGCTTGTGAAATTTGCTTTTTACGGCCTTTTTTGATGCGGTTTTTCGCCGGGCATTCGCAAAAATCCTAAATTTTGATTTTCGGCGGCATTTTATATTTTTTGCTATTGCGCGCTTTTATCTAAATTTAAAAATGAGGTTTTATGGAGTCTGGTAAATTTGAGCTCGTTTGGGTGACGAACCGCCGTTTGAGCGAGGATTTTTTCGCGGACGTTAGGCGGGTAGCGCAGAGCGGCAGGGCGGATAAAATTTTGCTTAGGGAGAGTGATTTGCCTGAGCGCGAATACGAAAATTTAGCCCGCAAAACGCTTGAGATTATCGCCGAGTGCGGCTCTAACGTGCAGCTTGTTTTGCATACTTACGCAAGCGTCGCAAGCAAGCTCGGCGTGGGCGAACTACATTTGCCGTTTGCTAAATTTATGGCGTCAGGCGGCAATCGGGCTGTAAATTTGACGGGTTCAAATTTGGCTAAATTTAATGGAAATTGCGCGGATAAAGACGAAATTAGTGGCACTTATGCGCCGAATTTGACGCAAAAGCTTAAGATTGGAGTTTCGGTACACTCTTTAGACCAGGCTTTGGCGGCGCAGGGTCTTGGTGCCAATTACGTCGTGGCGGGGCATATTTTTGATACGCCTTCTCACGCACTGGAGCGGGGCAGAGGGACTAAATTTTTGCGGGAGATTTGCGAGAAATTAAGCATAAAAACCTACGCTATCGGCGGGATAAATTTTGAAAATTTAGGTGAGATCAAGGATGTGGGCGCGGCGGGCGCATACATGATGCGAGGATTTTTAGGCTAAATTTAGGGCGCTTTACCTACGCGCCGGTACCAAAAATCAGATCAAAGCCTAGCCGTAGCACAAAAATAAAATTAGCCTTTGTCGCAAAAGCTTGTAGATTTCGTTACTCTGCGCATTGCCGTTAAACCGGTGCCCGCGGCGTGTTTGGCGTTTTAAACTAAAATACGCGTCGCGGCTCTAAAAAGGCTTGAAAATTCGGTGCGCGAGGGCTTTGCGCGAGCTAAATTTAAAGGAAATAAATGCGAGATAACTGGCTAGAATACGACTTTATCGGCGAGTTTTCAAATGGCGGTCTGGCCGCGATTTGCGGTAAAAGCAAAAAATGGGGGCTGATAAACTCAAGCGGCGAGGAGGTTTTACCCTGCGTTTACGATAACGTTTGGCATTTGCCCGAGTTTTTTACGCTCGAAAAAGACGGAAAGCTCGGCCTAGCAAACGCGCAAGGAAAAATCGTCCTACCCTGCGAATACGGTGATATCGTAGGCGATGAAGGGGCGGGCTTGGAGCCTTTATTTCGCACGAAAAAGGGCGAAAAATGGGGAGTCATAGATAAAAACGGTGAAGCTATGATACCTTTTAAATTTGAGGAAGTCGGCATATCGGGCAAAAACGGCTTTACGGTAGTGCGAGAGGGCGAAAAGTACGCAATCGCGGGTAAAGACGGCATAACCGTCCCCTTTGAATACGATTTTTTAGACGAGTGCGAGGACGGCGTATTTATAGCGCAAAAGGGCGAAAAATACGGGCTAATATCAAGCACGGGCGATATACTTGCTCCGCTAGGCTTTGAGGATATAGACATTTTTGAGGATGGGCTAGCTAAGGCTGAAAAGGACGGCAAAGTCGGCTTTTTAGACGTAAGCGGACGAGTTGCGATACCGTTTAGATACTGCAGGGCAAGCGCTTTTAAAGGCGGTATCGCTTCTGCTCAAAAAGAGGACAAATGGTATATCGTGGATAAAAACGGCAAAACGGTCGCGCCAAAATAACATAGGCGCAAATTTAACCGTTTGCGCGGCGCTTAAAAAGCGATAAATAAACTAAAACTAAACGCGAAGGAACAAAAATGGACGAAAGCAAAAAGATAATCGTCGAAAAAATGATAGCCTACGAAAAAAGGCTGATTAGTCCGGATCATAATTTTAACGAAGATACGCTTTGCGCGTGGATTTTAGAGGCTTGCGAGTTTACTTTTGATAACTTTAAGGAAAAAGATACTTTTGCTTTCGAGTATTTGTATGAGTACAGGGTTGCTACCGTAGGCCTACGGCTGATGATGGGTTTGAAGAAATTTTATCCGCAGTTAAAATCCTCTAAAAAGGTCGTCGATACGATTTTAGCCGTCATAGAAAACGAAAAATACGGCGGCGGACGGCACGACTTTGTCCTTGTGCTATGGGAAAACAGGCTAGATATCCCATTTATCCAAATCGTTCAAAAACGTAGCGACTTTTGGGAAAATCCGCGGTTTGCAAGCACGATTATCTGGGGCCTGATTAGACGCAAGATAGCGGGCTTCGCTCCGCAAATACAGGCCGCTTTGCAGCGATTTACGGATAAAAGAGGACTGCATCTAGATATCAGAAAGGATTGTCAAAAGTATTTAGCTAACGAGCCTAAATATAAGCATTTTTCGGTATTTTTACAAAAGCAAAAATAATCTAGCGCTTTAAGCTTCGGGCGAGGCCGGTCGGCTTTTTTAAAATAAAGCTCTCAACTAGAAAATTTGCAAAGCCGCCTGTTTGGTCTCCCGGATACGCGCCTACTTACTGGCTTAGCCGCAAGCGGCTGCGCGAGATTTTGCTAGAGTGGGTAAATTTATACGGGCGCTTTTGCAGCTTAAAATTAGGCTTTAAAATTTAGGCGAATTTCGCTACTATTTGGGCTAAAATTTGATTTAAAAATGGAGAAAAAGTGAAAAAACTAATTTTCGTAACCGTGCTTTGGGCGTTTAGCTTTAGCCTCATCGGCGAGTTTTTGGCGGGGCGAGTGGATAGCTATTTTGCCGCGTTTTCGCGCGTAGTGCTTGCGCTTGGCGTATTTTTGCCCTTTATGATTAAGGATTTTGCCGCGAAAAACCTCGCCCTCTACGCTAAAGTAGCCGCGATCGGCGCAGTGCAAATCGGCGCGATGTATATCTTTTACTACAACTCGTTTGCCTACCTTAGCGTTGCCGAGGTTGCGCTATTTACGATATTTACGCCGTTTTACGTGAGCGTGGTTTACGACGTGCTGGCGGGCAGGCTTAGGCTGCTGTATCTGCTTAGCGTCGGTATCGCGGTCTTTGGTGCTCTCATTATCAAATACGGCAACGTAAATGCCGGCTTTTGGCATGGATTTTTGCTCGTGCAGGGGGCGAATTTATGCTTTGGCGTCGGGCAGAGCGCGTATAAATTTCTACTGGAAAAGCAGGGTTTTAGCGAGCAAAGAGGGGTTTTTGGCTACTTTTTCGTAGGAGCCGCGGCGGTTACGGGCGTAGCATTTGCTATGTTTGGTAATCCTGAAAAAATCAATCTCGACCTAACCCAAGGCGCGGTTTTGCTCTGGCTTGGTATCGGAGCTAGCGGCCTTGGATACTTTTTATGGAACAAAGGCGCGTGCGAGGTGGATAGCGGCACTCTAGCCATCATGAATAACGCTCTCATACCTGCTGCCATCATCGTAAATTTGGTCTTTTGGCACAAAGATGCGGATATACTAAGGCTCTGCTTAGGCGGCGCGGTGATTTATATTTCTTTGCTGATTCACAACAAAATCATTGAGCATTACGAACGAAGTAGGGCGGCAAAACGACTCTAAAGTCTGCGCAGGATTGCTAAAACGAGCTTTTAGTTTTTGTTTCTGAGCGCCGCAAGTTCATCTTTGCTTTAGCCCAAAAGTTTTTGCCGTATAGCAAGCTTTGATCGCGTTTTTATGGTTGCTAGATACGGCGATAAATTTAATCAAAAATACAAAAATAGGTAAGCAAGGGCGGAAACAAAGGTTGCTAGCGCCTTGCTAGAAGGCTAGACGGACGAAAAACTTTAAAAAAGATAAACCTTAAGCCGTTTGCCGCCTTATCGTCAGGCGGCGCTTTGCTCGTTTAAGCAAATTTGCCGCGGCCTTGGCTCTCTTTTTTATGATTGCCGCCGCTTTTTTTGCGAAATTTTGCTTTTAATTTTTCGGCATTGCTTCTTGGGCGCAGCCGGTAGAGTAGCGGGACTAATCGGTCAAATCAAACGCTTCGCATAAATTTAGATCAGATATAACTTAACCGCATTTAACCGCTTCTCCTTGCTTATAGCCGTTCTTTGGGACTGCAAATGCAAGTGGAGCGACACTCTTTAAGATAAAACAATAAAAAATAATGCCATTAAATTTAGTTTATTAGCACAACTCCGCCTACTTGCTGGAGCAAATGGGGGGGGGGCTAACTGCTCGCTCGTACCCTATTTGGGAAGGATATTTTTGTTTTGAGCCTTGATTGAGCGTTATTAAGGCGCTAACTCCGATTACGCGGCTGTTTTTGGTGCCACCGTAGTTAAGTAATAAAATTTGCTTTACATCTCATGCTGATATGTATTGCGCCGGTATGCCGATAGTATGCCAACTAACGCGCCATTTTACGCCATAACCTCGCCCGTACTTTTCATCTCGGGGCCAAGGATCAAATCGGCGCCAGGCAGCT
>CAUSIL010000070.1:0-8795 GCA_963531395.1 uncultured Campylobacter sp. | reverse complement strand
GGCTTAACCGCGATATCAAAGGGCATGTTTGCCGCGCGAGGTATCGCAAAAAGCGGCCCGATCGTAAGGTATAAAAGCGCGGTAAAAAGCACCGCAAACACGGGGTCTATACGGCGCACTAGGCTTTGAAGCCCTTTTGCTCTAGCGATGGCTGCTACGCCAAGCACCGGCAAAAGCACTGCCGTGGCGCAAAAAAACATGATCGCGACGTAAAAATTCTGCCCAGCTTCTCGCCCCAAATTCGGCGGAAAGATGAAGTTCCCCGCGCCGAAAAACATCGCAAAAAGCGTGAGCGAGATGACTAAAAACTGATTTCTGCTAAGATTTTGTTTCATTTTCGCTCCGTTTCGGATTTAAATTTGACAGATTGTATTTGTATGAAGTTGAATTTTCGTTGATTTTGGTTAAATTCGCCGATTTTTCGCGCTTGCATGTTTCGATTTGAAATTTAACAACGCAGCCGGAGTAAAATTTAAACATTTTAAAGTATAATCGCGCAAAGGAAAAAAATGGCGAAAATAAAAACGTTATTTGAGTGTCAAGCCTGCGGCAATCAGCAGAGCAAATGGGTCGGCAAATGCCCTCAGTGCGGGGCTTGGGATAGCTTTTTAGAACTAAACGCGCAGCAAATCGAAACGCTAAAAGAGATCTCAAAAAGCACCGCTAAACCAAGCCTTGCAAAGCAAATCAGCGAGGTTGAAATAGAAAAAATCACGCGCATCAGCACGCAAAATAGCGAACTAGACCTAGTCCTTGGCGGCGGCGTCGTGGAGGGCTCGCTGGTGCTGATCGGCGGAAGCCCAGGCATCGGCAAAAGTACGTTGCTACTAAAAATCGCATCAAATTTCGCCGCCCAAGGTAAAAAAACGCTGTACGTCAGCGGCGAAGAGAGCGCGAGCCAGATCAAAATGCGAGCCCAGCGCCTTGACGCGGTTAAAGACGGGCTGTTTCTACTCACGGAAATTTTACTCGAAAATATCCTCGCAGAAGTGCGCAAAAACGAGTATAAAATCCTCGTCATCGACTCGATTCAGACGCTATACAGCGAAAAAATCGCCTCCGCGCCGGGCTCCGTATCGCAGGTGCGCGAGATCACCTTCGAACTCATGCGCCTAGCCAAAAACGAAAATATCTGCGTCTTTATCATCGGGCATATCACAAAAGAAGGCTCGATCGCGGGGCCTCGTATCTTGGAGCATATGGTGGATGTGGTGCTTTATTTCGAGGGAGACTCCAGCCGCGAGCTGCGTATGCTGCGGGGTTTTAAAAACCGCTTCGGCTCGACTAGCGAAGTGGGGATTTTCGAGATGAGCCAAAACGGGCTAATCAGCGCCAACGACGTCGCGGGCAAATTTTTCACGCGAGGCAAGGCCACTAGCGGCTCGGCGATCACTATCACGATGGAGGGCTCGCGCGCGCTTAGCGTCGAGATCCAGGCGCTCGTGTGCGAGAGCGCGTATCCTAAGCGCAGCTCCACGGGTTTTGATAAAAACCGCCTAGATATGCTACTGGCGTTGCTTGAGCGCAAACTAGAGATTCCGCTAGGACACTACGACGTCTTTATAAACGTAAGCGGAGGCGTCAAGATCAGCGAAACGGCGGCCGATCTAGCCGTAGTCGCGGCGATCATTTCCAGCTTTAAAAATCGTCCAATCAGCAAGGAGAGCGTATTTATGGGCGAGCTTAGCCTAAACGGCGAGATTCGCGAGATATTTAACCTCGATCAGCGTCTAAAAGAGGCCAAAACGCAGAAATTTAAAAACGCGATCGTGCCCTCTAAGCCGCTTGACGCACAGGGGCTAAAATGCTTCGTCGCAGGCGACATCACGCAGGTTTTGGAGTGGATGTAAATTTTGGCTGCAAAAATCCGCACCGCAAAAACGCAAAAGGAAAAATATGGAAAATCTAAAATGGAAGCTCTCAAAAACGCTAAAAACGGCAATGAGACAAAAGGATATCGATACTTTTACGCTAGCTAAAATCGCCGAGGAGACCTATGTAGCGGCTCATGCGGATAACGATTTGGACGTTAGGCAAGAAGTTTTTAAAGTTATCGACGAATACGTGACCAACATAAATTTAGAAATCTTAGACCTCGTTTGTAAAATTTTAGGCTCTAGCGTTAAATTCGGCGACGGCGGAGATTTTTAAATTTGCCGCAACTTTAAATTTGCTTCAAAATTTAAATCAGGTACGAAAGCCTAAAACGCTCAAATTTACGGTAAAATCAAAACGCAAAAGCGCAGACTCGGCGTTTAAATTTTATGCATACTCGGCAAAAATGCAAATATGGGCGGTAAATTTTACGTAACTAACCGGTTAAAAAGACGAAAATCGCCTTTGCGCAATAAAGCTCGGCAAAAAGGCGCCGTTTTTAGCGGTGGCCCAAAAGAGTAAAGCGGCAAAATTTGCGAAAAAATCGCGCCGAAAAATCCAGCTAGGCATAGCCGAAAAATGCCGTAAAAAACAAAAACTAGGAACAAAATGTTTGGTTATATTAGGTTTATCTTAGCGTATTTCGTGCTACTATCGCACGTTGGTATAGGACTGGCGGGCAAAAACATAGGCGTATTTGCCGTCGTGATTTTTTATATCCTAGCAGGACTCGTCACATCAAAGGTCTTTATCAAAATCGCACCAAAAAACGCACAAATAAGCTACTTTATAAAAGATAGATTTTTACGCATTTATCCCGCATTTTTCTTTGCATTTGCGCTGACGGTGCTATTTTTTTGTGCGACGTCGTATCTACAGCCGAATTTTAACGCAAAAAATTTGCTCCTAAATGCGCTTATCGCGCCACTAAACTACTTTTTTTGGCTTGATGTTTCCGTCATAGACGCGCCCGTGGGGCTAAATTTCATCATACCTCCCGCATGGTCGCTAGGAGCCGAGCTTCAGGCCTACGCCCTGCTCGTGCTAGCGATCAAATTTAGACGGCTAGGCTATGCGCTAGCTACCGGCTCGCTAGGCGTTTATGCAGCGGCAAATTTGGGCTTTATAAATACCGATATCTACGGATATAGGCTTGTTTGCGGCGTATTTTTTATGTTTTATACGGGGTTTTTGATCTATCAAAAAGAGTTTGGCAAGCTCACCGTTTTTTACGCAGCGGTAGCTGCACTGGCTGGCTATCTTTTTTACTCGCACAAATTTAGCGCCTTTGGCGTAGAGACGGCAACCGGCTATCTAGTCGGCGCGGCTCTGGTTTTAGCGCATGAGAGGTTTAAATTTAAGCTTAAATTTAACGATATCGCAGGTTCGCTTTCATACGCGATTTTTATCAGCCATTTTCTTTTTATTTGGCTAAGCGAATTTTGGCTAAGGGGCGTGAATTTAGCCTTCGTGACGGTCGGTTCGGTTATATTTGGACTGATTAATTTTTATCTAATCGAACGAAAAATAAACAAAATAAGATTTAAAAAACGAGTTTAAATTTCCAAAATTAGACCGAATTTTAGGTTAGCACAGATTCTAGAGTTTATGGATTTTGTTTGCTTTTGTAGACGGCTTATTATGGGTTGCACCGCTTTTTTACCTAGCCTAAATTTAGGGCTATTTGGCTTAATACGTTGCAAGCCATGAATACGCCGAAAAGCTACTTAAGCAGCGGCATATCTTAGACGCCGATTTGCAGTTGCCGGAGCCATATAAAAATCGCATTTAGGCGGTTATTTTAAGCCTTTAAAATTTACGGACATTTATGCTCGGGTCTAAATTTAAGGCAATAGCGCCTTATTTAAATACGTCCGACGGGCTATTAAAGGTTATTTTTATGCGCCTCGGTTCTAAGGCAAATTTTACGAAAATCTAGCAAATGCCGATTTGCTAGATTTGATACAAAGCTTCTAAACGCGCTCAATCTAGCATATTGACGCCGGCACAGACCGCCTAAAGCGGTTAAGCGCGGCAGATGCGTCGTTGCCGTATCGCGCGGGTTGGAGCCAAATTTTAGTAGTAACCGTAAATAAAAGCTCGCCCGCCGACGCAAAAAATCGGCGGATAGCCCCTAAAATTTACTTTAAAAACGGTAATTTTACATAAAATCCGTGTCGACAAATATTTTTCCAAATCCTTTGCCAGCCGTCAAATTTAAAACGACAAATAAAGATAAAATGCCAAAATCGTTCCAAATATCGGCAAATTTTACGCGAGGCAAAAAGCGTCTAGGTATCTAGTCGGTTTAAAATCCGCGAAGTTTACATTCTATCATAGTCGTCGCTGATGCGCACGATATCATCCTCGCCAAGATACTCGCCCGTTTGCACCTCGATGATGATGAGATCGGTGTTTGCGGTATTTTCTAGGCGGTGGATCTGCTCTTTTTTTATATAGATGGACTCGTTTTGCCTTAGCGGCATCTGGCTACCGTCTATCGTTACCAGCGCTTCGCCCTCGACGACGACCCAGTGTTCATTCCTTTTAAAATGTTTTTGCAAGCTCAGTCTTTTGCCGGGTTTAACCACTATCTTTTTCATCTTGTAGCCGCTACCCTCGCCTAGCACCTCGTAGCTGCCCCACGGACGGTAAACGCTCGTGTGCGCTTCGCAAATTTCAGGAAATGAATTTGAAAAGTGCTTATAAACCTCTTTTACCTTTTGCGAACTGCCTTTTTTAGCGATCAAAAGCGCGTCTTTGGTATCGACTACGAGCAAATTTTGCACGTCCACGAGCGCGGTCGGTTTTTTCGTCAGGATAAAATTTTCGCTTGAGTCGATTTGTAGCGATTCGCCGATATTTTTTATCTTTTTACTCAGCTCGTCAAAGCTACCCATATCGCTCCAGCCAGCATCAAGAGGCACCATTTTGATATTTAGGCTTTTTTGCATTAGCGCATAATCGATGCTGATATCTTCGATCTTATCCATAAAATTCGGACTTATTTTTAGCAAATTCGGTTCGTTTGCCGATCCCCCTATCGCCGCCGTAACGTCTTTTACAATATTTGGCGCGTATTTTTTCATCTCGCTTAAAAACACGCCCGACTTAAAGCAAAACATACCGCTGTTAAAATAATATCCGCCCTCTTTTATAAATTTAGTCGCGGTTTCAAGATTGGGCTTTTCGATAAACCGCTCCACGTCGCCGTTTTTATCGGCCTTGATGTAGCCGTAACCGGTATTTGGCTCGCAAGGCTTTATGCCAAACGTCGCTAAAAAGCCCTGACTTGCGTAGCTTTGCGCGATCAAAAGCGCTTTTTTATACTCCGCTTCGTTCTCGATTAGATGGTCGCTTGGAGTAACCAGCAAAATCTCGTCCTCATCGCAACAAAGCGCGGCAAACGTAATCGCCGCGGCAGTATTTTTACCGAAAGGCTCGAGGATAAATTTATCTATTTTTTTACTACCGCATTCATCAAGCGCCAAAAAATAGTGCGCCTCGTTGCAAACGATAATAGTTTTTTGCGCGTGTGCGTTGCGTCTAAGCGTAAGGTCAAAGAGAGATTTGCCGTTAAAAAGCCTGATAAATTGCTTTGGCATCAGGGTGCGAGATAGCGGCCAAAGTCTCGTACCGGAACCTCCGCAAAGTATAACGTTTGTCATTTTTACGCCTTTTGCTTTAAATTTTCGACCAAATTTAAAAATGTTTCTTGTAATTTTACAAGCAAATTTTGATCCTTAGTCTCAAATCTCGTAACGATAACCGGCGTCGTATTTGAGGCTCGCACCAGCGCCCAGCTGCCGTCCTCAAATCTCACTCTAACGCCGTCTATGTCGATGATTTCGGCTATCTCACCTAAGCCTGCTAGCAAATTTTGAGCGTCGCCGTTTTCATAAATTTCAACCAAAACCTCTTTTAGCTTTGCAACCAGCTTAAATTTTTGCGCGTCGGTCGTTTTTATTTTTATCTCGTCGGTACTAAAGACCTTTGGCAGTTTATCAAGCTCGCCGTCTAGGTTAAAGCCTTTAGCCACAAGCTCTAGCGCGCGAAACATCGCGTACGTCGCGTCGTCAAAGCCAAAATACCTCTCTTTAAAGAAAATATGCCCGCTCACCTCGGCCGCCATATCGATATTTAGCTCCTTCATCGCCTTTTTGATATTGCTGTGGCCGGTCTTGCCCATGAAACTTTTGCCGCCGTGCGCGTCGATCTCGTCGTACATATTTTGCGAGCATTTGACCTCGCCCAGCACCCTGGGATTTTTCATCGCAAGGCTATATAGATATGCTAGCTCGTCGCCTTTTATATTGCGTTTTTTGGTTAGAACCGCGATGCGGTCGCCGTCGCCGTCAAAACCGAATCCTATGTCAAATTCGCCCTTGAGCGCGGCCTTTAGGTCGCTTAAATTTTTCTCCTCGCTAGGGTCTGGGTGATGATTTGGGAAGTTTCCGTCGGGTTCTTGGTATAAAATTTTAGCGTCTAAATTTAACGCCTCGCAAATTTCTGGCAAAACCGCTCCGACAGCGCCGTTTGCGCAGTCGATGACGATTTTAAGCGGTAAGGCTTTTAAATGAGCAAACTGCTCTATAAGAAAATTTTTATAAGACGTCGCGATGTCAAATTTCTCGACTCTTAGATCGTCCGGGATTTGCGTTTTTGCCGCGATGTCTGCTAGCACGGCGACTTTTAACTTTTGCAAATCCTCGCCGAAGTAACTATCCTTAAAAATCGTGATTTTAAAGCCGTTGTACTCTTTTGGATTATGAGAACCGGTTATCATTACGTTTGCATCAAATTTATCCGTAAACACGCTAAAATACCCGACCGGCGTCGGTAGCAAACCGATACCATAGACCTTGATCCTGGCTAAATTTAGCCCGCTAACTAGCCAGCCGAAAATCTCGCCCGCGCTTAGCCTAGCGTCATATCCTACGCTAACGTTTTTTGCGCCTCGGCGTAGCATTTCGCGGCCTAAATTTAACCCGATCGCCTTGACGCCCGTTTCATTTAGATCTTGCCCAAAAATCCCGCGTATGTCGTATTCTCTAAAAATTTCTTCTATCAAAATTTTACCTTTTTAAATTTATTTTGTTTTAAGACGCTCGTATTTTAGCATTTTTGGGTTAAATTTTACTAAACGGCGACGTCGCCGAGCTTTGCGTTGATGGCTTCTATTAAGCTTTGGGGCGCGATTTTTATCTGTTTTCCGCGCACGCCGGCGCTTACGTAGACGTAGTCTTGTTTTAAAATCCTCTCGTCAAAAAACGTCTCAAACGCCTTTTTCATCGCTATGGGCGAGCAGCCGCCGCGGATGTACCCCGTCACTTTTCCAAGCTCTCTTAAGTTTAAAAGTTCGCATTTTTTATGCCCGCTAAGTCTAGCCAGAGCCTTTAAATTTAAGCTCAAATCGCCCTGTATGCACGCTACGACGTAGCCTTTCGGTTCGCACTCGCAGACGATGGTTTTGTAGATTTTTTCTATTTGCTCGCCGCAAACGGCAGCCACGTGAACGGCGCTCAGATCGCTTTCGTCCACTTCGTATTCGACTAGCTCGTAGGAGATATGTTTGCCGTCTAGAAACCTCGCGGCATTCGTTTTATGCACCATTGCCTTCTCATTTTTTAAAAATTTAAGATATAATTATCGCTAAAATTTTAAGGAGAATGAATGGCTGAAGACATTTTGGAAAATCAAAGCAAAAAAGGAAACGGGCTGGTTCTCGTCATCATCATCGTTATTTTGTTGCTTCTTTTGGTAGTCGGCGGACTTTTAGCGTTTTTACTAATGGGAAATAGCGAAGATACCGCACAAGCGCAAACAGTGCAGGCGCAAACAGAGCAGGTTCAAGCTTCAACACCTAAAAATACCGCAGGCAAGCGCTCAAACGACTATATAAATATGGGGCCCGTTTATCCGCTAGATCAGTTTATCGTAAATTTACTTAGCGAAAGCGGCTCGAGATACCTAAAAACAAAGGTCGATCTAGAGCTTAGCGCAGAGACGCTAACGCCTGAAATCGACAAGAAAAAGCCGCTAATCAGGGACATCATCGTATCGACGCTATCGTCTAAAACATACGAAGAAGTCAGCACTCAAAAAGGTAAAAATCGCCTAAAAGACGAGATAGTAGATCGCCTAAACGAGGTTTTAGCCGACGGTCATATAAAAAACATCTACTTTACCGACTTTGTGGTGCAATGATCGGTATAGATATCGTAGTGATCTCGCGAATCTCAAGGCTTAAAGAGCGGCGAGGCGAGGATTTTTTGAGATATTTTTTAAGCGACGAAGAGATAAGTATCGCAAAAACGGACGCTACGATAGCGGGATTTTTCGCAGCTAAAGAAGCTATCAGTAAGGCTCTTGGCTGCGGGATCTCGGCCGAGTTTTCGTTTTTCGACGCTCAAATTTACAAAGACCACAAAAATGCGCCTAAAGTAAAATTTTCAGAAAAAATCATTAAAAATTTTAACGTAAAAGGCGCCGAAATCACGATTAGCCACGACGGCGGATTTGCGATCGCCGCCGCGATACTACAAAGAAAAGAAAATGAATAACCCGACAATCTCCATAATAGCCCCCTGCTATAACGAAGAAGAGACGATAGAGCCATTTTTACGACGTATAGAAGAAATTTTGACGCAAATAGACGAACCGTACGAAATAGTATTGATAAACGACGGCAGCAAGGACAACACGCTAAACGTCTTGCTAAACGCGAAACAAAATTTTAAAAACATAAGGATTATAAATTTCTCAAGAAATTTCGGCAAAGAAGCCGCGCTAACGGCGGGTCTGGATAAAGCTAGAGGCGAGGCTGCGATACCTATAGACGTAGATTTGCAAGACCCGCCCGAACTCATAAAAGAGCTCGTAGCAAAATGGCGAGAAGGATACGACGTCGTGCTAGCCAA
>CAUSIL010000069.1:0-8822 GCA_963531395.1 uncultured Campylobacter sp. | reverse complement strand
AGCATTTCGCCTTTAAATTTAAACTTAAGCGCGCTTAGCGTCTCGTCAAAAAGCCGCGAAAAGCCTTCCGCGCCCGTGTTTGCCGTGCGGAGTAAAATTTGCTCCTCTTTTAGGCTTAGCTGGTGGGCTTTTTCTTTTGCGATACTATCTAGATAGTAGCCGAGTTTCTCGCTTTTGGCGATGATTTTGTTTTGTCTGGCTTCGTCAAATTCGTTAAATTTAAGCTCGAAAAAGAGCAGATGATTTTGCGCTTTTGAGCTAAGCTCGTCAAATTTGGCGTAAAACGCGCCCTTTGAGGTGTCTTTTGAAAAAATAAGGCTCACGTAAATTTGCACGCGAGCGATGTTTTCTAGTAAATTTTCATACTCGCTAAGCGCGGCAAGAAACTCCTCGTCGCTTAAATTTAAAAATTTATCCGAGTATTTGGCTTCAAATTTTTCGCACTCTTTTTGTAACGAAAGAGCCGAAGTCTCCAGCTCTTTTTCGTTTTTAAAAAGCGGGGTCAAGTCCCAAACGTTCATTTTTGCGACCTTAAATTTACTCTGACGTTTCAGACGCTACGGCTGTGAAAAGTACGTCAGAGGCGCTATTTACGGCTGTTTCTACCGAGTCTTGGATCACGCCGATGATAAATCCTACACCTACGACTTGCATCGCGATGTCGTTACCGATGCCAAATAGCGCGCAGGCAAGCGGCACCAGCAGTAGCGAACCGCCCGCGACGCCCGAAGCCCCGCACGCGCCAAGAGCCGAGATAAAGCAAAGCAGTAACGCGTCGCCAAAATCAACCGTGATAGACGGGATCGAGTTTACTGCCGCAAGCGCCAAAACGCCGATAGTTACGGCTGCGCCGCCCATGTTTATTGTAGCTCCTAGCGGGATCGAGATCGAGTAGAGTTCTTCTTTTAGCCCTAGTTTTTTGCAAAGTGCCATATTTACGGGGATGTTTGCCGCCGAGCTGCGGGTGAAAAACGCCGTAACCGCGCTCTCTCTCACGCAAGTCATCACGAGCGGATAAGGATTTTTCTTGGTTAGGACAAACACTATCGCAGGATAAACGACGAAAGAAACGAAGGCCATGGAGCCTACTAGAACGAGGATTAGTTTTAGGTAGCCCGCAAGCGCGTCAAAGCCGGTATTGTGGATGCTAATGGTAACTAGACCAAAGATACCAAACGGCGCTAGGCGGATGATAAATCTAACGATTTTAGTCACGCCGTCGCTAACGTCTTGAAAGACTTTTTTAGTCTCGGCGGTGCAAAATCTCATCGCGATACCGCCGCCCACGGCCCAGGTAATGATGCCGATGTAGTTGCCGCTAGAAAGCGCGGTGATAGGGTTTTGAACCATCTTAAAGATAAGGTCTTTTAGCACCTCTACGATGCCCTGAGGCGCGCTCATATCGGCGCTTTGTACGCCTTTTAGCATAAGCTCCGTAGGAAAAAGAAAACTAGCGACTACGGCGACCACGGCGGCTAAAAACGTACCTACTAGATATAGTCCGACTACTTTTTGCATGCCTTTGGAGTGGCCGAATTCTTTTACGATGATAGAGGCCGCCACTAGCACGAAAACCAGGATCGGCGCGATGGCTTTAAGCGCTCCGACGAAGAGATCGCCCAAAACGGCGATAGAATTTGCTACCGAATTTGCCGCGTCCGTTAGCCCTTTTTTAGCAGCGGCTAGCTGCGCCGTATCGGTTACGCCCTCTGCTATGAGCTTGTTAAAATCCGCCGATTGACTATGCGTCCAAAAGCCTATCGCCGCTCCTAATAGGATGCCGATTAGAATTTGAACGATCAAATTTCCGTCGGCGTATCGTTTTGCCAGTTTGCCAAACATTCTAGTGTCCTTGCTTTAAAGTTTAATTTTAGTTTAGGATTATAGCCGAATTTACGCCGAATTTACAAGCTTTGAGCGAGATTAATTTCAATTTTATTATGAAATGTTACAATTGCGAGATTAAATTTCATAAAAGGAAACGCTATGTATCTATTTACTTCAGAGGTCGTAAGCCCGGGTCATCCGGATAAATGCGCCGACATCATCGCAGACAGCATCGTCGATACGATCTTGATGCAAGACCCAAACGGCCGCGTCGCTAGCGAGGTTTTCGTCGCGGGTAAAAACATTATAATAGGCGGAGAGATAAACTCTAAGGTTAAGCTAAGTTTTAAAGACTACGAGGCGATCGTTAAAAACGCACTAGCAAAAATCGGCTACGACGGCAAGTCTAAATTTACTAAAGAGCAGTGCCTGCACCCAGACGACATCGAGATAAAAGTCTGCGTAAATCAGCAAAGTGCGGATATAAATCAAGGCGTCGATCAAGAAGGCGGCGAGATAGGCGCAGGGGATCAAGGCATAATGTTTGGCTTTGCTAGCTGCGAAGCAAACGAATATATGCCAGCAGCCATAACCTACGCTAGGATGCTTTGCGATAAGGTTTATAAATTTGCCAAAGCTAACCCAGATAAACTCGGCGTCGATATCAAAACTCAGGTTACCGTAGACTACGATACGAAGGATAACTTTGAAAACTGCAAACCTCAAAGCATCCATACTATCGTAGTTTCGGCCCCTTGCGTCGAGACGATGAAGATAGAGGAGCTGCGCGCCCTAGTGCAAACTCTTATCGACGATGCGGGCTTGCCAAAGGACCTATATGATAAAAGCAAAACTCTCATCTACATCAACCCGACAGGTCGATACGTAAATCACAGCTCGCTTCATGACAGCGGACTAACGGGTCGCAAGCTCATCGTAGATAGCTTTGGCGGATATAGCCCGATAGGCGGCGGCGCGCAAAGTAGCAAGGACTACACCAAGGTCGATCGCAGCGGCCTTTATGCGGCGCGCTGGATAGCTAAAAATATCGTCGCGGCAGGCCTTGCTAAAAAGTGCATCGTCCAGCTAAGCTACGCTATCGGTATGGCAAAGCCTACCTCCGTCAGCGTCGATACGATGGGTACGCAGATCGCAGGCATAAACGACGATATGCTGTCAAATTTCGTTAGCGAAAATTTCGCCCTCACTCCGCGCTGGATCACGAATAAATTCGGCCTGGATAAACCCGGCAAAGATACGTTTTTATACGCTAAAGTAGCAGCCAAAGGTCAAGTTGGAAACGCCAAATATCCGTGGGAAAAGCTTGATGCGGTTGATACTTTCAAAGCTTTGATTAAATAATCTCTCAAGCCCGCTAAATTTAACGCGGGCTTAAATTTACCCTCAAATTTAAGGCTTCGTATGAAATTTCGCCCCGCTTTACGTCTTAAATTTGCTTCAAAAACGTGCGACAAATTTTAAAGAGAGTTAAAATGCAAACAGAAGCAAAACAAAACGGTGAAAACAAGGCGCTCGGACTCGTTTTGCTAGGGCTTTGCGTCTTTTATTTTATTTGCGCGCTAGGTATTTTCGTGTTGCCTTTTGACGTGCTGGCTCGCTCGTCTTTGGCTAGAGATTTCGTGGAAACTATGCTTAAAATTTACCCGGCAGTAGAGAGGGCTTTTTCTCATACCGATTTTGCGCAAAAGGCCGCGTTTTATATCGCTTATATGGGGATTATCAAAGTCGTCACGCTTGTCGGTTTCGTAGCGGCTTGCCTGCTGTGCGGCAGTAAAGAAAATAAGGCTTACACCTTAAAGATGATAATAAAAGAAAATCCTGTAAAAAGATTTTTTCTTTCTATTTTTATCATTTTTGTGAGCAGTTTTTTTGTGTATTGGGATTTTAGCGGTTACCACATCGGCTATCGTCATCCAAGATACTCGCCTGAATATGAATGGGTACTGAAATCTCCAGGCGAGCTGTTTTGGCAGATGTGTATTGATTTTATGCTTGTAGTTTTTGTTGCGGCTTGTATATTTTACGTATCATTGCAAATTCGGTTGCTATTTCGCAAGCGCAAAAACGCCTAAATTTAGCAAATTTATCTAAAAAATTTATCGAGCAAGCCTTGCTTTGGCGTTATTATCTCAGACGGCGATCCGTTTGCGCTGTGATAGATGGCTTTGCCGTATTTCGTCGCGTAGTATCTGAGTAAATTTCGCTGTAAATTTGGCTCGGTGCTAGGCACGAACCAGCCGTTGTTAGTTACCGCGATCATGACGTCAAATTCTCCCGTAAAAAGCTCGTCCCTGGTCGCTTCGTAGCAGATCGCGTTTCTGATTTTTAGGCCCTCTATCTCGTAGTCGCTAGGGGTGCCTGCCGTCTCAAAATCCTTCGCGCCGCCGAAAAATATTTTATTTATCAAATCTCGCGCAAACGCCGGTAGCGGGATCTCCTCTCCAAAAGGCACGAGGATAAATTTATCCATCCGCCACATCTTGCCTCGCTCAAAGAAAAACGCCGAGTTGTAGCTCGCGCCGTTTTCCAGGGCCAGCGCGCCGGCGACGATAGCGATCTTTTGCGATTTTTCGAGCAGCTCGGAGATGAGATTTCGCTCGTGCGTCATATAAACGGGAAAGGCGCTCTCTGGCAAAATAACCGCCCTAAATCCCGCGCTTATCGCCTCGTCTATGACGGCTAAATTTTGATTTATAAACTCGTTTTTTAGCTGCTTTTGCCACTTTAGCTCTTGGGGGACATCGGTGTTTGCTAGCTTGATCTCAAAAGGCAGGGTTTTAAAATTTGGCGTACCATACTGCACCGCGCAGGCTAAAAGCGCGGTAAAAGCGATAAATTTGAGGCGGTTTTTGATATAAAACAGGCACAAAATCGCGGCAAAAATAAACGCAAGCGCAAGTAAATTTGGCGCAAATATGCCCGGCACGAAAACGGCTTCTAAATTTAGCCAGTTAAAGCCGAATGGATGTATGTTTGAAACTAGGATAAGCAGCAAAGCCTTTAGCCAAATTTGATCCGGGATACCCGCTATCAAAAACAGCGCGCCGTAGATGATCCCGATAGCTAAAATTTCAAGCGGGATGAGGTAGCCAAGCTCGTAATAAACGAGGCTAAAGCTAATCCAATAAAACCACAAAATCCCGATAAAAAATCCCGTCCAAAAAAAGCCGCGGCGGTCAAATTTGAGCAACAAATAAAAGCCCGCGATCGCAAAAAACGGCGAGATAAAATTTAAAATTTCGCCGTCTAAAACGTCGGCTAGTATAAAATTTGAGATTAAAATCGCGCCGACAAAGGCTTTTATTATAATTTTAGTGCTAAAATAAGGGCTTAAAATTTTTTTTATCAAGGAACCCCATGCAAGAAGGAAATTTCGTAGCTTCATTACTGCCTCTAGTCGTGCTTTTCGCGATATTTTATTTTTTGGTTATCAGACCGCAGCAAAAACAGCAAAAAGCTCATGCCGCGATGATAGCCGCACTCGAAAAAGGCGACAAGATCATAACTAGCGGCGGACTAATCTGCGAGGTGATAAAACCGGAAGATGATTTTATCAGAGTTAAGCTTAACGACGACGTAATCGTGCGCGTTTCACGCGAATTTATCGCGAGAAAAATAGAAAAAACAGAGACGAAAGCAAATGCGTAACGGCAAAATAACGTATAGGCTGATTATCTTTGCTTTGGCTTTGATTTTGGGCATTATATTTTCCGCGCCGTCGTTTACGGACAAGCTAGGCGGGTCTAAAATCAGTCTAGGACTTGATTTGCAGGGCGGACTTCATATGCTCCTTGGCGTCGAAACCGAAGAAGCCGTGCACTCAAAGATCAAATCTATAGCCGCTAGTGTGAACTATTTTGCGAAAAAAGAGGACGTTTTGATTGATAGCTTTAAGATCCGCGAAGATAAGGTGGACTTTGAGCTGCTTGATGTGGACGAAGCCGCTAAAATCGACGGTATGCTAAAGGATATCAAAGGTCTTAACGTACAAAAAGACGGTCTAAAATACTCTATCAGCTTAACCGACGCCGAGAAGGCCGAAACTATCGAATACGCGATAAATCAAGCCATAGAAACTATTAGAAACCGACTCGATCAGTTCGGTCTAGCCGAGCCTACGGTAGCAAGACAGGGTAAGGATAATATCCTAGTCGAGCTTCCGGGTATCAAAACGGCGGCTGATGAGCAGCGCGCTCGCGATCTCATCGCAAAAGCCGCTCATCTCCAGCTGATGGCCGTCGATGAAAAGCGCCAACCGCAGGCAGACTCTATGAGCGAGGCCGCGGCCGAGAGCTACGGCGACATCATCTATCCGGACGTCAAAAACGAGCAGATAAAATACGTCGTAAAAAACATCCCCGTCCTTGACGGAGCTATGCTAACGGACGCCAGAGTAGCCTTTGATCAGCGAAACAGCTTGCCCGTTATTAGCTTTACCCTAAACGCCGAAGGGGCTAGAATTTTCGGCGATTTTACCGGCGCAAACGTCGGCAAGCGCCTAGCTATCGTGCTTGACGGCAAGGTTTACTCCGCTCCTTCGATAAACGAGAGAATCGGCGGGGGAAGCGGTCAGATAAGCGGCAATTTTAGGGTCGAAGAGGCTCACGACGTAGCTATAGCGCTTAGAAGCGGCGCTCTTTTGGCTCCGGTAAAAATGCTAGAAAAACGAAGCGTAGGACCAAGCCTTGGCGCCGATAGTATAAGACAATCTATGATCGCGCTAGCCTCGGCTTCGGTTTTAGTAGTACTGTTTATGATAGTTTATTACGGTCTTAGCGGCATTTTGGCAAATATTGCTCTTGTTGCAAATATCTTAATATTAGTCGCCGTGATGGCGATGTTCGGCGCTGCCTTAACGCTACCGGGAATGGCCGGTATAGTGCTAACCATCGGTATGGCGGTCGATGCCAACGTTATAATAAACGAGCGTATCAGGGAGCTACTGCGCGACGGAGCCAGTATCGCAACGAGCGTGGAAAAGGGCTACGAAAACGCGATGAGCGCGATCATAGACGCAAATTTGACCACACTTATTACCTCGGTCGTGCTTTATGCCTACGGTACGGGACCGGTTAAGGGCTTTGCCGTTACGATGGCTATCGGTATCGTAGCCTCGATGATAACGGCGATTTTGGGTACTCACGGTATGTTTGATACGATTATAAATAAAATAGAAAAAAGCGGTAACACGCGGTTTTGGTTTGGTTATAAAAGGGTATAAATGCAATTTTTCTCAAAGGCACATGTTTATGATTTTATGAGCAAGCGCTACATCGCGCTAGCCGTCTCAGCCGTGCTATTTTTTGGATCGCTTTTTTTGATGGCGACGAAAGGCTTTAACTACGGCATCGATTTTTCCGGCGGTACGCTCATTCAGGTGAAATACGATAGCGCAGTCTCGCTAGATAAAATTCGCGAGGCTTTAGCAAAAGACGAAGCCTATAAAAACGCGAGCGTTACGGAGTTTGGCTCGGCAGAAGAAGTTACGATTAGATTTTCTGGGACGAACTCAAATTTAGGCAGCGACGTCGGAGCTAGCGTAGCCCAGCTTTTAAAAGATACGGGCAAATTTGAGATCCGCCGCACCGACGTAGTGGGTCCAAAAGTCGGCGACGAGCTACGCGAAAAAGGCGTGATGGCGCTTGCGATCTCGCTCGTGGGGATTTTGATCTACATCGCGTTTAGATTCGAGTGGAGATTTGCGATGGCGGCGGTGGCCTCGGAGATTCACGACGTCGTGATCACGATGGGAGCTATCAGCTTTTTTGCTATCGACGTAAATTTAGACACTCTTGCGGCGATCCTTACGGTCGTGGGCTACTCGCTAAACGATACGATCATCGTCTTTGACCGTATCAGAGAAAATATCAAAAGCAGCAAGAGCACGCATCTTGATACGATAATAAACGAATCGGTCTCCGCGACGCTAACTAGAACGATACTCACATCAGGCACTACGCTCATCACGGTAGTCGTACTGTTTTTGTTCGGCGGAGATATGATACATGGGTTTTCTTTGGCGCTGATAGTGGGCATCGTCATCGGTACGCTTAGCTCGATATTTGTTGCGGCGCCTATGCTTTTGTGGTTTAAATTTAGCGTAGAGAAATACCGCGCAACGGAGGCTGAAAAGGCGCGCGCTCAAAGAGAGAAGCAAAAGCAACGAGAGATGTTTGAAAAAGGCGCTATATAAGGAGAGGCGATGAATTGGGGTAAGGTTGTTTATATTTTTTTCGCTCTCATGAGCCTAACGACGACGGCTGGATTTTTGTACGACAAAAACGAGATTGCGCTTTTTATAGCCGCGAGCGTAAATTTAATTTCGACGTTGCTAAAAATTGGCGTTAAAAATATCTTTGCCGCCGAGCTTTTCGCTAGTTCTTTGGTGGCTGACTTGCATCTTATTCCGGCGTTTGGGATACTTCAGGTAAACGGCAATGCTAATATCGCTTATTCGCTAGCTATCGGAGCGACGATCGCAAATGTTTTTTCGCTCGCCTTGGTTTTGGTCGAGTCAAGCAAAACGCAAGAAGAATTTTAGGAGTAAAAATGAGTGAAAATTTAAAATACGAGCCTGCGAAAATAGAAAAAAAATGGAGAGAGATTTGGAGCAAAAGCGGCGAATTTGAGCCCAAAGAAGACTATAGCCTACCTAAAAAGTATATCCTAAGCATGTTTCCATACCCTAGCGGACGCATCCACATGGGGCACGTGCGAAACTACTCTATCGGAGATGCCATAGCTAGATACTACCGCAAAAAAGGCTACAACGTTTTGCATCCTATCGGCTTTGATAGCTTTGGTATGCCTGCGGAAAATGCGGCGATAAAGCACAAAATCCATCCTAAAATTTGGACTTACGAAAATATAGACTACATGCGCGGCGAGCTTGAAACGCTAGGGCTTAGCTTTTCTAAAAAGCGCGAGTTTGCGACATCTGACCCGCTTTATACTAAATTTGAGCAAGAGTTTTT
>CAUSIL010000068.1:0-8898 GCA_963531395.1 uncultured Campylobacter sp. | reverse complement strand
AAATCATACAAGGCGACGAGAGCGCGTTTTGCTCCGTCGTGAGAAACTAAATTTAAGGAGAATAAATGAGATCCGAAGAAGTAGCGGCAAGGGCTTTAAAACTCGTCGGAGACGATAGATATAAGCTTGCTCTAGTCGTAGCCAAAAGAGCCGAGGCGCTAGCCGGCGGAGCAAAAAGTCTGCTTGATATCGACGTTAGCAAGATGAAATTTGCCGATATCGCATTGCGCGAGATAGCCGAGGGCAAAATAGCTTTAGAGGGTATAGTTGAAGCAGCCAAATAGCGGATTTTTACTAGAGCAGCTAATAGACGACGTACTTGCATGCAAAGACGTATCGCAGGCGCGTGCGCTACTTAGCTCGCTAGTGTGCTTTACTCCGAATTTAGAGCGCGCCGTCGAGTGCTGCGTCATCTCTCATGCCGGACAGTTTAGAAAAAGTGGCGAACCCTACGCGATACACCCTATCCTAGTAGCCTGCATCGTAGCACATATGGGCGGGGATGAGGATATGATTATCGCCGCCTTGCTGCACGACGTGGTCGAGGATACGGATAGATCGATAGAAAGCGTACGTGAGGACTTTGGCGAAGAGGTAGCAAAGCTAGTCGAAGGACTAACTAAAATCGTAGCTATCAGAGAGGATAAGCTAGCTAGCTCGGAGTCAAACGAACGCCTGGCGGCTTCTGCGATGACCTTTCGCAAGATGCTGCTAATATCGATCGAGGACGTGAGGGTGCTCGTGGTGAAGCTTTGCGATAGACTGCATAATATGCTAACGCTAGAGGCATTGCGCCCCGAAAAACAAAAGCGAATCGCCGAAGAGACGCTGATGGTTTATGCTCCTATCGCGCATAGATTAGGTATCTCGTCCATAAAGAACGTACTTGACGATCTTAGTTTTAAATACGCTTTACCGGAAGAATACAAAAAAATAGACGACTATCTAAACGAGCATAAGCAACAGCTCGTACTAAAGCTAAACGCGTTTACCGATAAAATTTTTCAAATTTTGCTTGAAAACGGCTTTAGCGAAACAGACTTTGAGATACAAAAGCGCGTCAAGCATCACTACTCTATCTATCTAAAAATGCAGCGAAAGGGCATCTCTATAGAAGAGGTGCTTGATCTGCTAGCTGCTCGCGTGCTAGTTAAGGAGCCGCAGGATTGTTATTTGGTACTTGGAAATTTACATATAAATTTTAATCCTCTCATTTCGCGTTTTAAAGACTATATCGCGCTTCCTAAGCAAAACGGTTACCAAACCATACACACGACGATATTTGATAATAAAAGCATCTTTGAGGTGCAAATTCGTACCTTTGATATGCATAAAACCGCAGAGTACGGCGTCGCGGCGCACTGGAAATATAAAAGCGGCGGCTTTTTAAACCCAAAACTAGACTGGCTAAGCGACATCAGCGGTATAGAAAACGGTATAGAAGAGGCAAACGAAAACCCGGAAGAGCTCTACGAATACGCAAAAGATAGCCTCTATGTAGAAGACGTCGCGGTTTATTCGCCAAAGGGAGATATATTTACGCTTCCTCGCGGCGCGACCGCGCTTGATTATGCTTACGAGATACATACGCAAGTAGGGCTATACGCAAAAGAGGCCTATGTAAACCGTATGCGAGTGCCGCTACTAACGGAGCTAAAAAACGGCGACATAGTAAGCATCGTAACAGGCGATGAGCCAAAATACCGTTGTTCGTGGCTAAGCAGTGTAAAAACGGGCAAGGCTAGAGCTACGATACGCTCATACTGCAAGCAAAAGATAAGAGATATAAATAACATGGTCGCGCTTGAGATTTTAAGCGGGATTTTCGGCGTTCCTTCTGAAACGATATCGCAGTGGGTGGATAGCGAAAATTTAACCAAGAAAATTTTTAAGGCCGCATTTGACTCGGTTTACTTACAAGACATCGTAAACGCGCTAAAAAAATACGTAAAAAGAGACCGTCCATTTGCCATCGCGCTAACGGATAAATATAACGTAAAAAAGCAAAAATTTGAAAATATCGTGATCTACTCGAACCACAAAATAAATAGCGTAGAGTTTGATTATTGTTGCAACCCAAAGCGCGGCGACGATATCGTGGGCTTTAGAAACTACCATCACGTTACCGTTCATCACAAGCTTTGCGAACGGTTTATGAAGCTGGCGGAGGAGAAAAACGAGATGATCTTCGTCAAATGGACGAAGATCGCTCCGCATAGATTTAAGATTATTTTGAGCCTTGAAAACAGACGCGGGTCGCTAGCCGAGTTTTTAACTTTTATGGCAAAAATGCAAATCGACCTCGTAACGATCAGCCTTACTGAAACCAGAGAGGCTACGGCCGATCTTTTCGAGCTAACGATCGAGCTTGGCGAAAATTTAAACGTGAACGAAATAAAAGAGCGGCTAAAAGATCGCTACAAGATCATCGACTTCGTGTCGCTTGACGACGCATACGGACATTAATAAATTTAGGAGAGAAAATGGGCGAAAATTTGAGCAAAATAATGAGCGAGATAAAAAAGGGCGTCGCCGAGATGATAGACGAGGAGCGCATAGAAAATTTAGTAAAAAACTGCTACGAAAAAGGCGAAAATTTTTATGTTAAAGCAGGCTTTGACCCGACGGCTCCGGATTTGCATCTAGGACACTCCGTGGTGCTTCAAAAGATGGCATTTTTGCAAAAGCACGGTGCGATAGTGCAGTTTTTGATAGGCGACTTTACCGGGCAAATCGGCGATCCTAGCGGCAAATCGGCGACTAGAAAAAAACTTGATGCAGATACCGTTAAGAAAAACGCCAAAACCTACGAGGAACAGGTGTTTAGAATTCTAGATCCGAGCAAAACGCGCATAATGTTTAACTCAAAATGGTGTAACGAGCTGGGGGCTGCGGGTATCGTGGAGCTAACTAGCACCTTTCCCGTTGCTAGGATGCTTGAGCGCGACGACTTTGAAAAGCGTCTAAACGCGGGCAGTCCGATATCTATCAGCGAGTTTTTGTATCCGCTTTTGCAGGGTTACGATAGCGTCGCGATGAAATGCGATATCGAAATGGGCGGCACGGATCAGAAATTTAACCTTCTAATGGGGCGAACCTTGCAGCGGGTTTATAATGTCGGTAAAGAACAAGCCGTCATCATGATGCCGCTTTTAGAGGGGCTTGACGGCGTAAATAAAATGAGCAAGAGCCTAGGAAACTATATCGGCGTAACCGACGCGCCAAACGATATGTTTGCTAAAACGCTAAGTATCAGCGACGAGCTTATGTGGCGTTGGTACGAGCTTTTAAGCGAGAAAAGTACCGAGGAAATCGCAAATTTAAAATCAGACGTAGCTAGCGGCAAAGCTCACCCAAAAGCCGTAAAAGAGGCTCTTGCGCTAGAAATCACGGCCAGATATAACGGCGAAGCGGCAGCAAAAGAGGCGAAGGCCGAATTTGACCGCGTGCACTCGCAAAATCAAATTCCTACCGAAATAGCCGAATTTGAGCTAAAAGCGGGCGTTTGGGTGGTAGAAGCTCTAACGGCGTGCGGGCTAGCTAGCTCAAACTCTCAAGCCCGCCGCGATATCGCCGCAAACGCCGTCAGCATAAATCAAAAAAAGCTAAGCGACGAGCAGTTAAAGCTAGAAGCGGGCGAATATATCTTGCAGGTAGGCAAGCGAAAATGTGCAATATTAAAGGTGACGTGATGTCGGTAACAATCGGAAAATACGAGATAGCCCATCCCATAATCCAAGGCGGAATGGGGCTTGGCATCAGCTGGGATAGGCTCGCCGGAAACGTCAGCCTAGAAGGCGGCCTAGGCGTCATAAGCTCTGTGGGAACGGGCTACTACGAAGGGCGAAAATACATCACCAAAGAGCTAAACGCCAAGCCTTACGGTAGCGGAAATTTTTACTCGCGCGCGGGGCTAAAAGCCGTTATCGATAATGCGCGTAAAATTTGCGGCGACAGGCCTCTTGGGGTAAATATCCTATACGCCAGTAACGACTACGATCGCATCGTAAAAGACGCCTGCGACCACGGCATAAACGTGATCATCACGGGTGCTGGCTTGCCTACGAATTTGCCCGAATTTACGGTCGGCTTCCCCGATGTCGCTTTGGTGCCTATCGTATCGTCGGCAAAGGCGCTAAAAATCATCTGCAAACGCTGGCAGGGACGCTACGGCAGGCTTCCTGACGCCGTGGTACTTGAAGGGCCTCTTAGCGGCGGTCATCAGGGCTTTACCTACGAGCAGTGCCTAGATCCCGCGTATAGCCTAGAAAATTTAATCCCGCAAGTAGCGGCAGAGATCAAAGAGTGGGGGGATATCCCGCTATTTGCCGCAGGCGGTATCTGGGATAAAAGCGACATCGATAGGGCGATTAGCCTAGGCGCAAACGGCGTACAGATGGGCACTCGCTTTATCGGCACTCACGAGTGCGACGCCTCGGAGGAATTTAAGCAAGTACTTTTAAACTGCAAAAAAGAGGACATCGAGCTAATCAAAAGCCCCGTAGGCTACCCGGCTCGCGGCGTCAGGACGAATTTGCTAAATTTGGTGGATAAACGCCAGGGGCCCAAAATCAGCTGCGTAAGTAACTGCGTAAGTCCGTGCCAGCGCGGCAAGGAAGCTAAAGAAGTCGGCTACTGTATCGCAGACCGTCTTTACGACGCATTTGCGGGACGAAAGGACACGGGGCTATTTTTTACCGGCGCCAACGGATACAAGCTAAACGAGATCATAAGCGTAAAAGAGCTATTTGAAAAACTGATAAATGGCGAAGATAGTTAAAGTATTTTTAATATTTTTATTCTTTCTTACCAGTGCGGTTTACGCTAACGCTTTATCGAGCCTAGATAAATTCGATAAAAATTTCGCTAGCGCAAGCAATAAAGATAAAATCGCCATGCACCAAGAACTAAGGACGCTTTACGTAAAATCCATAATGGAAAATAACGTAAATTTAAGAGCCGAAAGCCTAAAAAGGCTAATAAAAAGCTCCAAAACGTTAGGGCTTGATAGTAAGTCGTACGAAAAAGAGCTAGCCGGCATACCGCAGCCAAAGAGCGCTAGCCCTAAACAAGAGTCCAAACCCGCCAAAGAAACCAAAACAAAAGAGCCGGAGCAAAAAGAGCCGGTTAAGTTAAAACAGCTTTCATCCGCTCCGCTATCTAGCAAAAACGCGCAAAACGTAAAGACGCAGACGCTATATCTGCTAGAAGCGGCAGATACGGGCGGTAAGCTGGAGTTAAAATTTAGCCGTCCTTTAGACGGCGGCGACGTAAAAAAGACCGATCTAAATCAAAAAGGTTCATATAAAAGCATATATGAATTTAAGGGCATTTGGAGCGGGGGTAAACCGCAGAGGATCAAAAATTATCTAGTCGACGAGATTCGCATTAGCCAGTTTGACGCAAATACCGTTAGGGTGGTGTTCGTCGATAAATTTAAGCATAATTTAAAGCTGCGCGTCCAAAATCAATCCGTTATATTTTCAAAAGCAACCGCTCAAAATTCGGACTCTTTAAGCGCCAAAACGCCGGAAACCAAAAGCAAGGAAAATTTAAAAGAGCCTCAAAAAGCGGCTCAAAAAGCTCAAATAGAACCAAAACAAAACGAAAAAATTCAGCCTAAAAATCAGCAAAGCAAAGCCGAACAAGCCGCTAAATCCGCCCAAAACGACCAAAAAATCGCTCCAAAAGCTAAGCCTGAGGAAGAGACGCTCGTTCCTTTGGTAAAAACCGCAAGTACTAAAAAAATCACAAGCGCTAAAGGCAAAGTTATCGTCCTTGACGCGGGGCACGGCGGCGACGATCCAGGCGCCGTAAACGGCCAGCTCAAAGAAAAAAATATTGTGCTAAGTATCGCACAAAAGGCGGGCAAAGAGCTGCAAGGACGCGGCTACAAGGTTTATTACACGCGCAGCAAGGATAAATTTATCAATCTTCGCGACCGCACGAAATACGCCAACGACAAGGCCGCGGATCTTTTCATATCTATCCATGCAAACGCTGCGCCAAACAAGGCAAAGGCCGCATCTATGCGCGGTATCGAGACTTTTTTTCTCTCGCCGGCTCGCTCCGAGCGTAGCAAAAACGCCGCCGCGCTCGAAAATAAATCAGACGTCGACGAGATGAACTATTTTTCCAAGCAGACATTTTTAAATTTCCTTAATCGCGAAAAAATCATCGCTTCAAACAAGCTAGCTATCGACGTTCAGCGCGAAGTTTTGGCGCAGGCTAAAACCGTGATACCAAAGACCGCCGACGGCGGCGTGCGCGAGGCTCCGTTTTGGGTACTAGTAGGCGCTTTGATGCCGGCGGTTCTGGTCGAGGTCGGCTATATCACGCATCCTAGCGAGGGCGAGCTAATAAACAACTCAAAATACCAAGACGCCCTAGCCAATGGGCTTGCAGACGGCATAGACGTCTATTTTTCAAATCAGCGATGAAAAGCGCGCGAGTCGTTTTTAGAGGCGCCATTCCGTTTAGCCCCGATTTTGACGACATTTACTTTAACGCAGATGATCCCATAGGTCAGAGCGAGTATGTTTTTAACTCCATTTTTGATGAAATTTGGGACAAAAAGAGCGAATTTAACGTGCTTGAGACGGGATTTGGCGCGGGGCTAAATTTCCTCTGCGCTTTTAAACGATTTAAAAACTCGGATAAATTTTTAAATTTCGTCAGCATCGAAAAAACGCCGATCGCCAGAGACGATCTAGCTAAAATTTACGCGAATTTTAGCGAGCTTGAGGATATTTCTAGCAAGCTTTTAGATGCCTATCCGCCGCTTATTCGCGGATTTCATAGGCTAAATTTGACCCCAAACGTCACGCTTACATTGTGCTTTGGCGACGTGGATGCGGTTTTGGACGAACTTAGCTTTATCGCGGACGCCGTTTTTATGGACGGTTTTGCTCCCGCTAAAAACGAAGCCATGTGGAGCGAGCGGATTTGCGCTAAAATCGCAAATTTATGCACTCTGGGTGCTAGCGTTTGCACGTATTCGGCCTCGGGCGCGCTAAAAAGAGCCCTGCAAAATAGCGGCTTTGAGGTAAATTTGCTAAAAGGCTACGGCAAAAAGCGCGAAATGCTACGTGCCAAATTTGCGGGCGAGCGGCAAACCGGAAATGAGATTTGGTTTAGTAGATTTGACCCCGCTAGCAAGGCCGCGCCAAAGACCGCGCTAGTTATCGGCGGCGGCGTGGCGGGTTGCGTTTGCGCGTTTAAGTTGCGCCAGCGCGACCTAGACGTCACGATCGCCGAAAAGCGCGGCGACATCGCGCTAAACGGCTCTGGGAATCACTGCGGGATTTTGATGCCGCTTATCACGAAACCGACCGTAAATTTAGGCCGCATGCATATGAACGCGTTTTTGCAGGCGGCGCGCTTTTACGGCCGAAATCTCAGTGCTGATGAGATAGAGTTTTGCGGCGCGACGGACTACGCGTACGAGCAAAAGACGCTGGAGCGCTTTTACGAGTGGCGCGAATTTGACGCGGATAACGGCGTTTTTGAGCTAAAATTTGATAGCAAGCCCTACGCTAGCGCATTTATCTTTAGCGGCGCAAAAGCTCGCCCTAGAAAGATGTGCAAGGCTGCAAGCGCAGGCATAAAAACGCTTTTAAACTGCGAATTTACGGGCTTTGAGACGCTTGAGAGCGGCGCGGTTAGGGCGCACTTTAAGGACGGACGAAGCATCGATGCCGACGTACTCGTGCTTGCTATCGGCAGCGAGAGTATGGAACTCTTTGCGGACTACGACATCAGGCTTAGCTCCGTGCGCGGCCAGGTTACGCATATCGCGCCCGCTGTCTGGACCTCTGCGCCTTTTAGCGCAAAAGGCTACGTTTGCCCGCCTGCAGATGGCGTGCAGGTGATCGGCGCGACATACGATAGAAATCTTTTTTTAGACGAGTCGCGTCCTAGCGACGACGAGAAAAATTTAGCCGACGTCGCCGAGTTTTTGGACGGTAAATTTACTAAAAGCGAGCGGTTAAATTTAAGCGGCGAGCAGGATTTAAATTTAACTACCAGCTCAGACGGTGCCGCTGGAAATTTAAATCGTTTAGAGGCGAGTAGTAACGATATAAATTTGAGTAAAAATACGTATTTGCGCGCCAAAAACGCGGGCGATCCCGCACAGGCGCAAGATACAAATTTGACCGCTTCCGAAAACAGCTCAAACATCGCGGCTAAAATACCGCAAAACGTCCGAATAATCGGCTCAAAAGTCGGCTACCGCAGCTATAGCGGTGACCGCTTTGCGCTCATCGGGCGACTTTACGACGAGGATTTTTACAAAGACAGTTACAAATCGCTGCTTTGGACGAAAGGTAAGCCCAATCCGCATCCAAAATACGTGCCAAACGTTTACGTAAGTACCGCTCACGGCTCGCGCGGGCTTTGTACGGCCGTGCTTGGTGCCGAGCTTATCTGCGATCTTATTTTTGACCGTCCACTTTGTATCGAAAAATCGCTTTTCGACGAGCTGCATTTGGCGAGATTTCTTATTAGAAAGCTTAAAAAAGGGCTAAAATAAACTGTTTTGCGCATCAAGATTTAATTTAGATTATTGCCTTGGTCGCTTATAAATTTGACGTTGAGACAACTTAAATTTAGCAAAAAAATCGGTAGATTTGCCAAGCGGTATAAATTTAGCAAACAGCCTTGCTTTACAAAACGACGCGTAAAATTTGGCGCAATCAAAAAGAGCTTGGCGAGAGCGCGCGCAAACGGCCTTCTTGTGGGCTGCGCTAAATTTAGCGGCCAAAGCTTAATGAGCAAGCGCCAAGGCTAAAGATATATCCGCAAAACGGCAAAATACGCCCGTAAACTCGGCTTTAGCCACTCAATATAAATCAAAAACCGACAAAGCCTGGCTGCGTGATTTAACGAGAGATTTTT
>CAUSIL010000067.1:0-9227 GCA_963531395.1 uncultured Campylobacter sp. | reverse complement strand
GTGAAATTTTTACCCTCGATCTCGATAGCTAGCGCTTCGCCCTTTGGCAAGACGACAATGTTTGAGCCGTAGCCGCGCAGCTCACTAGCGATCTGATCGCCGATTTTTAGCGTGATATTTAGCATACAAGCGATCAAAACCGTCGCCAAAAGTATGGTGATAAAAGCCATACCTTTTTGCACCTTCGAGCCGGTGATCGAGCTTTTTATAAGCCTTAGTTGCATATTTTTCATTTTAAAGTCCCGTTTATATCGACGTATTTTTCAGGGTTGGCTTCAAATTCCGCCTGAGTTTTTTCGTTTTCAAAGAAATACGTCCTGTTGTAGTATAAATAAGATTTTGAGCCGATATTGCTTACTTTTTTGCGGCTTACCGGATCTAGCACCGTTTTTTCGACGACTTTTGAGAAGTAGTTCGCGCCGCTTTGGATGGTGTCAAGCGTCACGGTTACGAATTTGCCGTCAAATTCAAACGGCATAGGTATCGGGTTGCAGCCGCCCTCTTTGCCGACTGACGGCAAGAAAATGCGCACGTTGCACGAGATACATATGAGATCGCCGCCTTTTTTGACGTAGCCCATGTCACCGCATATCGCGCACGCGTCAAAGACGATGATCGGCGAAGCGCGGTCGGAAAAGCGGTTTAAAAGAAAAAACCTTATCTCCCTGCCCTCGTCGTTTATGTAGGCGTAGCGGTGAAGTTCATTGTCGGCTAGCTCTTGGACGTCGAATTTAAACTCGTTGTTTATGGGTTCTACGACGATAGGATCTGAGATCTCAGGCGGTTTAGATGCGTGCAGGTCGTAGTAGAGTCCGAAAATCAGAGCCGTAACGACGATAGCTATGCTGCTTTTTGAGTTTGCCGCCATGAAATTTCTAGCCGCGTTGTTAAATCTAAATTTATTTGAGCCCACGACTGATTTTACCAGCGGAGCCGGGCGTTTTTTGAAATTTATAACCGCCAAAACCAAAACTAAAAAGATGAAAAAATACTGCGCAAACGTCGTATAATAAATGCCCTTAGCCACGAGCGAGAGCGCCCACGGATACGTAGGTATCATGCCCGCTCGCATAAACTCAAGCCCCGTGTTTGAAATAGCCTGCACTATCAAAACCGCAAGCGAAAGAAGCGAAAACGTCCATAAGACGTGCTTGCAGAGGCACTCTTTTAAATTTGAAACGACGAAAAACAAAATCAGCAAAAGCAAAAACGCAAATATCATCAAAAATAGGCTGATGATAGACTGCGTATCGAGTAGCTCGCCTGCAAATACCGGAAAATTCGCGCTAGCGTGAGCATAGGTTAAGCCGTAGCCTGCGCCTAAGGCGAAAAACGTTATCATCTTTGCAGGGTTAAATTTGATAAAAATCCAAAGCGCGCTAACTAGCAAAAACACCAAAGTAGCCGCGTCAAATACCATTTTAACGCCCGCGTCGTGAAGCGTGAGTCTAGCGATCTTAAAAACGACTATGCCCACTGCGATACCCAAAACCGAGGGTAAAAACAGCGCTTTTAGGCTCTTTTTGTCGTTGTTTAACGCTGCAAAAAGGACAAATCCCAGTAACGATGAGATAACTTGGACGAAATATATAGACATGATCAGCCCTAAAATTTGAGAATTTAAGTGAAATTTAGAGCGGATTTAGCCGCTCTAAGCCCGAATTATTTAGCAGGCGCTCCAGTATATTGGAATTTATAAGTCGTAGTGAAAGGCTCAAACCATTTACCTACGCCGGTTTCTTTATCCGCATGGCGACCGAAGCCTTGTTTTTCAGGATTTTCTATATGAAATTTTAGCTCGTAGTTGCCCACGCCTGTATCCATTTTTAGGTTGGCTCCGTAGTGAGGGCCGTCTTGAGCGACCATAGGCATAAACGTACCTTTTTTAACTTTGCCGTTATCTAGGTTTTTTAGCTCGTAATTAACTTTTAGATAAGGGATCCACTCGCCAGCCGCAAAGCCGTTTTTGTTTCCCTCGATAGCGTGGATGTCGGCCTCTAGGTGGATATCGGCTTTGCTAGGAGCTAGATCGATGCCCTTTGGCTCCATGTCGATCGGCTCTAGATAAACCGCAGCTATCTCCATACCGTTGATCTCTACCGGATCGCCGATAGGAAACTCGCCTGCTAAGGCTACTGAAGCAGCAAGGCTAAATGCCAAAGCTGTTTTAACAAATTTGTTCATGTTCTCTCCTTTAAATTGATTTGTAAATTTATTTTAAGCTTCGCGGCAACCCGCGAAAGCTAGAAACGTCAAATTTAAGCCTCTTTGGCTTGCTTTTTTTTCATTATGATCACGCCGATGATTAGCGCCGCTACCATGATAGTCTGCGGCACTAAGCTCTCGTAATACGGATAAATACCCAGCCACTCGATAGTTGGGAAGCCTTCGATCTTGGTCGGAACGAAAATTTTACCCTCGACAAACTCCATAAGCCCCTTGCCCACAAACACGATTGACATATAAAAAATGATCGCCGAAGTGAACAAGAAAAACGGCTTGATCGGGATTTTGATAGCAAAAATTTTAAACACGTAGTAAGTAACAAGCAAGACAACTAGCCCCACTACAAATCCCAGCGCGATCATCGAGTAGCCCGCGCTATCTTTAGCGTCAAAAATCAGCGCCTGATAGAAAAGCACGGTCTCAGCACCCTCTCTAAATACGGCTAAAAACACCGTCCACCAAAGCGCCTTAGCAGAACCAGCCGATATCGACTCGCTGACATGGCTTTGGATATATTTGCTCCATTTTTTCGCACCCGCGTTTGAAAGTAGCCAAAAACCGACGTAAAAGAGTAGTCCCACGGCGATAAGCATCACCGCACCCTCCATCACCTCTCTTTTTTGACCTGCAGCGCCGGCAAATATCAAATTCATAATCCACGCCATAACAAAGCTTAACACGACCGCTACGCCAAGCGAGCTGTAAACGATACTCATGCGCTTTTCGTTGCCGGTTTTTAGCAGATACGCCACGACGGCCGCCACGATGATAAGCGCCTCAAATCCCTCGCGCAGTATGACCGTAAGCGCGTAAACAAATAGCGCCCAAGGCGAGCTACTGCCGCTTGTTTTTTCTAGCGCAGCGTCTAAATTTGCACCTAGATTATCGGCTGCTTGCTGGAGTCTCTCGACGCTCACGCCCGCTTTCATCAACGCGACTACTTCGCCGAAATTTCCTTCTATCTTAGTTTTTAGACCGACGTCTATCGCGCCTACTTTATTTTCCATGCCGCTACCTTCGAACTCGTCGAAGTAAATATCCTGCGCATCGCTCATAGCTTTATCTACGTCTTTTGCGGCGTAAAGTTTGATCGCATCGGCGATTTTTGCCTTTATGTTGGCAACGACGGGCGCAAAATCAGTAGCCGCGTCATCCTCGGCGCTATCAGGCAAAACTACGTTGGTAGCTAGCGAGCCCGAGTCCATAGGTAGCTTGGCGACGTTTTCGTATATCAGCGCATCAAGCTCTTCCAAATTTGACTTTAGTACGTCGGCGGCTACATCGTTGTTTATCGCTATTATCGCCGAACCCATGCGTTTTTGGATGTCGCCGTCGATACCCTGACCGCCGTCTATAAATCTACGGATAGCCTCTTCTAACTTCGTGTTGCGATATAGTTCAAATTTGGCTTTGTTGTTTATCTGCTGTTTTGCTGCGTCCTTGTCGCCCTTTTCGTAAGCCGCGCCCGCAGCGCTAAGGGCTGTTTTTATGTCATTATAAACCACTTGCCAGTGCGGCTCTATAGCGGCGATACTTGCAGGCTGAGCCGTAGCTTGGCTAGCTTCGGGTGCTTTAGCTGTCTGCGCGGCGTCTGCGTTTTTAGGATCTGAGTACTCGCCGACTAGCTTATGTCCGGTGTTTATAACCGGCAAAACCTCATCCATTTCTTTATTTAGATCGTCCATTATGGCTTGTATCTCTTCTACCGATTTTTTGGCGATAATAGCTTTGCGGATTTTGCCGAATTTAGACTCCATCGAGTAGGCTTTTTTCTGCCCCAAATTTACCCTGATCGCCGCTTCGATATTTTCAAAATGCCCAAAATAAGCATTTTGCGTAGCGGTTTTGGCTTCGTCGATCTTGCCCTCTTTATACTGCTGCATGATACTTACGAATGAATCTTTTATACTCTGTATCTCAGGCGTGTAGTCCGTATCCGCTGCATTTAGCGCAAACGGGATAAACAAAGCGAATATAAATCTCAAAATTTTAGTCATAAAAACTCCAAAAAAATATGTTTCGTGTGCGTATTCTATCATTAAAAAACTTTAGCGAAAATAAAAACGGCTATCAAGTACCTATAGTATCAACAAGCTCTTTTTTTGATTATCAAATCTCTTTAAATTTTGATTTTAGCGAGTAGAAATATGATTAGATTTTAAAAATTTGAGATAATTAGAAAAGAAATTTAGGAGCGAGATTGCTCCTAAATTTATTACGGCATCGCGACGGCTTGTCTTAGCATAACGCGCTTGCGAAATACGTTTGAAACCTCGGCCGCGTCGCCCACAAGTAGAGCGTTCGTAGCGCAAACGGCCGCACACATCGGCACTTTACCCTCAGACATTCTATTTTGTCCGTATAGCTCTCGCTCTTCGTGAGAGTTCGTCTCTTCCGGGCCTCCGGCGCACATAGTGCATTTATCCATAGAACCTTTGACGCCAAACGCCCCGTCTCTAGGAAACTGCGGAGCGCCGAACGGACACGCGTAAAGGCAGTATCCGCAGCCTATGCATTTGTTTTTATCGTGAAGCACGATACCGTCGGCTCTGATATAAAAACAATCCACCGGACAAACCTGTTCGCAAGGAGCGTCGGTGCAGTGCTGGCAGGCTATCGTAGTAGATAGCTCTTTGCCCTCTATACCGTCAAAAAGCGTGATAACCTTACGGCGATATAGTCCCACAGGTAGCTCATGCGCAGAGGAACAAGCGACCTGACATCCAAAGCAGCTGATACATCTGTTCGTATCTACGAAAAATTTCATTCTTGCCATCTTTATGCCCCCTCTTTACCTTGCGCGTTATTTTCGCCGTATTCGTGGAAGAAGGTTCTAAAGCCCTCTCCGTCTGCTTTTTCTATCCTGCATAGACCGGCGTTAAACTCTGAAATTTGAGTTACCGGATCAAAGCCGTAGTTGGTTACGGTGTTAAAGCTTTCGCCTATAGTATAAGGCTTGGTGCCCTCAGGATAGCGGTCCTCTAGGCTAACGCCTTGCATAACTCCGGCGAAGTTATACGGCATACAAATTCTATCCGGAGTTACCATATAGCTGTGGTAACAGCGGACTTTGATCTTAGTGCCTTGAGGCGAGTGTATCCACATCATATCGCGATCTTGGATACCGTACTTTAAGGCAAGCTCAGGGTGGACGTTAGCAAACATCTCAGGCGTTATCGCCGCCAGATATTTACTGGTTCGCTCTATCATTCCAGCGCCGCTTAAATTTACTACGCGCTGCGTACTAAACACGATAGGGAATTCCTTGCTCCAGTCTTTTGCCTGTTGCTCGGTTTTAAATTTAGTCTCGACGCGGAAATTTCTAGCCTGATCGTCGAATGTCGGATACTTTTGAACGAGATCCCAGCGCGGAGAGTGGATAGGCTCGCGGTGTTTAGGGATCGGATCTAGGAATTCCCAAACGATCATTCTAGCTCTTGCGTTACCGTAAGGCACTACGCCTTTTTCGCGGCATTTTTCTAAGATAAGTCCGCTATAGTCCATGCTCCAGCTAGCGCCCATCTTGGCTTTTTCCTCTTCGGTTAGAGTGATGCCTAGTACTTTTTCGATATTTTCTTTGGTTATTTGCGGATAGCCGCCTTTTACCTGCGAGCCGACCAAAGTCGCATCCTCGCTAGCTAGCTGGCTAACGCCGTTATGCTCTAAGCCGAAGCGATTTCTAAATCCGCTGCCGCCTTCGGTATAAGGCTTACTCATATCGTAAAGTATCGGCGTACCCGGGTGTTTAGTATCCCATGCAGGCCAAGGGTTACCGTAGTACTCGCCTTTTACTTCTCCGCCGATACCCATTAGCGTATCGGGGTCGAAATTTTGCCAGTTAGCCTGATGTCTTCTAAACATCTCCGCCGTTCTACCGCCGTATCCGATCGAATTTCCTATGCGAGCGATTTCATTTGTCGCATCGTCAGGCCATACGAAGTCGTCTTTTACCTGTTTTATCTCGCGGTCCACGATGCCCATCTTCATGCCGCGGACGTATTCGTCGTAAAAGCCGAATTTTTTAGCGAATGCAAACATAACCTCTTGATCGGGCTTACTCTCGTAAAGCGGATCTACTACCTTAGTTCTCCACTGGCCGGAGCGATTCGTAGAGCTTAAGTGCCCCTCGTTTTCAAACGCGGTAGCGACCGGCAAGATATAAATTCCGTCTTTTCTATCGCTTAAAATCGCGACTTCGTTGACGAAAGGCTCAGCTACGACTAGCAAGTCAAGCTTATCTACGGCTTGTTGAATTTTAGTTAAGTGAGCCATAGAAGTTAGACCCGTTCCTTGTACCCAAAGGACGCGAAGCTTACCGCTAGTATATGTTTTTTCCTCTTTTAAGACGCCTTGCCACCATTTTGATAGCGACCAGCCCTTTTCGTTACGCCAGTTTCTGTCCTCCGGATTTTGCGGATCGTGATAAAAATACTCTTCAAATACGGTATTTTTTACCGGAGCGCCGCCTTGTTTAGGTTCTTTCGTAGAAACCGCAAATCTTTTAATAAATTCGTCGTAATCAACGCCCCAACCTTTGCAGTAATATTTCCATGCCGCATCGGCTAAGCCGTAATACATCGGCAAGCTATCTGAGAGATTACACATATCGGTAGAGCCTTGGACGTTGTCGTGACCGCGTAAGATATTACAGCCGCCGCCCGGTTTACCCATATTGCCTAAAATTAACTGCATGATAGGCAAGATTCTCGTATTTGACGTACCTACGGAGTGCTGAGTGATACCTAGCGCCCAGATAACCGTTCCCGGTTTATTGTGAGCCATTATGTGCGCGGCTTGCATTAGTCTATCTACAGGTACGCCCGTAACGTCCGAAGTTACCTCAGGCGTCCAGTGCTCGGCCTCTTTTCTAATTTCCTCGATACCGTAAGTTCTATTTTCTAAAAATTCTTTATCTTCCCAGCCGTTTTTAAGGATTATGTGGATTAATCCGTAGATTAACGCCACGTCCGTTCCGGAACGATGTCTTAGATAAAGGTCTGCTTTTGCCGCAGATTTCGTAAAATTCGGATCTGCAACGATTAGCTTTGCGTTATTCCTATCTTTAGCCTGAAGGGCATGCTTCATACCGCCGACGGGATTTGCGACGGCCGAATTTGCGCCTATCATAAAGATGGCTTTCGAGTTTGCAGCCATATCTCCGCAGTGGTTAGTCATAGCGCCGTAACCCCAAGTATTCGCCACACCGGCGACTGTTGCGCTATGTCAAATGCGTGCTACGTGATCGTTGCTGTTTGTACCCCAAAATGCGGCAAATTTACGGAAATAATAGCTCTGTTCATTGTTAAATTTGGCTGAGCCTAGGAAAACTACGCTATCAGGACCGTCTTCTTTGCGGATTTGTAGCATTTTGTCGCCGATTTCGTTTACGGCTTGCTCCCAGCTTATTCTCTCCCATTTACCGTTTACTTTTTTCATCGGGTATTTTATGCGCTGTTTGCTCTTGGTTAAGTCGATTTGATCGATACCTTTTGAGCAGTGGCTACCTTGAGAGATCGGGTGAAACATCGCCATATCTTGGCGAACCCATACGCCATCTTTTACCTCGGCTTCGATGCCACATCCTGCAGAACAAATAGAACAAATAGTTCTAACTTTTTTTGAGCCTTCAAAAGGATTTTTTATTTCCTCGTTAGTTGCTTTTCTAAACGTCTCGTTTTCGCCAAATGCCATCGTGCTACCGGCACCAAGAGCGGCAAGCTTTAAAAACGAGCGTCTTCCTATACGTGAATCACTCATGGTTTTCTCCCTTAGTAAGCGATCTTATAGTAGTATTCCCACTCTTTGCTTTTTCTGTAAAGCACCTCTTTTTTGTTCGACTTACCCACGACTACGCCGTTGTCGTCGGGAGCAAGCTCGTCGCTAGTCGGCTTTGCGATAGCTGCGGCGGCTAACATAGTTCCGCCTACCGCGCCGACCTTCAGAGATTTTTTGAGGAAATCTCGTCTTGATCCTTGCATGTTTTCTCCTTATTAATCTCAAATTTGAAATTTTTGAGACGTTTTTAGAAAGATATTGTTCAAATTTTGCATATTTCCTGGGCGTAATGCGCCTTACAGACGCATATTTTAGGATACTTGCATATTTTAAAATATCACTGTGCAAATTTAGCATATTTTGAGAATAAACGAAGTAAAAATATTAGATTAATTATGAAACTTAATAAATAGTTAAGAAAACCTAAAATTTAGCTTAAACTTCGATACTACGTATCAAGTTATAAACGTATATTTTATCAATTTCCAGATGTTTTGAGCCAAATTTATCAAATTTAGCTCAAATTTTCATTAAAGATTATTTTTGTAAATCGCTTAAATTTACTATATAAGGCACTGAGCGAACGCCTGCGGCAGCATATTTTTTACGTAGCTCATCCATAGTTTTTACGTTTTCTTCGCTAACGGCTCCGTCTGCTACGGTATAATCGCTTGCATAATACTTTCGTAAAATTTGGATTTTGTCGCTATCGGTTTTTGCGCTTGCAACGTCTTTATATATCAAAAAGCTCTTTTGCAAAGACGAAACGTCGTGGACCGGAGTTAAAATTACGTTTACGTTACTTTCTTTTAGTGTTGCTTCTATTCTATCTAGCTCGGCTCGGCAGTACGGGCATTCAGGATCTGAAAACATCACGATAGTAGGTTTATTTTTGTCGCTTCCCAGCGTGATGATGTTTTCTTTTTTCTCGTTCTTATAAGCTTTTGAGATATTTTTCGTCGCTATTTCATTTTTCATATCTTGCAGATACGATTTATGCTCTTTTAAATCTATAATGTCCGGAAAAAGTAAGTCGTCTTTAGCAAAGATAACCTCGTCTTGGCTGACTTGGCCGTTGCTTAAATTTACCGTGATCGCTTCTATACCGCCGGCTGCGGGTTTGCGACCGGTTACGGACACCTTTACGCCTTCGCCGAGCATCTGAGAGTAAAAATCGACCACTTGCGCGTCGGTAGCGGCAAACACCGCGCAGGCCGCCGTTAGCG
>CAUSIL010000066.1:0-9366 GCA_963531395.1 uncultured Campylobacter sp. | reverse complement strand
AGAAATTTCGGGAGCCAAATTTAGCGCATCGGTCGCCAAAAACTCAAAGCTCTTTTTTACGCCACTAAAGTATTCGTTTAAAAACGGCTCGCTAAATTTAGCGCGAATAAATCCGCGTTTAAATTGCTCCGTCAAATTTGTCTCGTCGGTGAAGTATTTTAGGCTTCGCTCACGCAAAAACCGCTCCAGCTCGCACTTTCGCACGCCTAAAAGCGGACGAGCGATTACGTAGTCATCGCGGGCTTCGAGCTCTTGCATACCAAGTAGCTCGCTAAGTCCCGCACCGCGCCCAAGCTGCATCAAAAACCACTCGAATTTATCGTCAAACTGATGCGCCAAGATCAAATTTTCATATCCCCGCTCGCGGCAAATCTCGGCGAAAAAATCATATCTGGCCGCGCGCGCTTCGTGTTCGAAATTTGACTCGCCCAGACGCACGCTTTTTACGTAGATTTGTTTGTTAAATTTGACCGCCAAATGCCTTGCCGAGGCGACTTCGTCCTTGCTTTGCGCGCGGACGTTATAATCCACGATCGCAAGGTCAAATTTCACGCCCGCCTCGTCTAAGAGGTAAAAAAGCGCCGTACTATCGACGCCGTGCGAAAAAGCAAGCAGATTTCGCCCCGATTTTAGCTTATGCAAAACGGGCGCACTTAGCATTTTAGGCCTTTGCCGTGATCTTGCCTAGCGCCTGGCTGCCCGCTACCTGCGTGATCTCGCACCAGTAGCGACCGCCGATTTCTAGCTGCTCCACGTCGCTTTCGTTGATCAAAATTTCGCCGTCGATGTCCTTATCCCACAGCGCCTTTTTCGCGGCGTAAAACATCTCGCCCTCGCTGCTTTCGCCCTCTAAAGAGACGATAAATTTCTTGCCCAGTTCCTGTGCGAAGCTTGCCTCGATCGTGGCTCGAGTGATCTTTTCAATCTTGCTTAGACGCTTTGAGATGATTTTGGCGGGCACCTGCTCCATCTCGTATGAGAGAGTGTCCTCTTCCTTAGAGTAAGCAAACGCCGAAACGCGGTCAAATTTAAACTCCTGCAAAAACGCGCAAAGCTCGTCAAATTCGGCTTCACTCTCGCCAGGGTGTCCGACGATGACGCCCGTTCGCAAAAACGCACCAGGCGCGCTTTTCATCAAATTTAAAAGCTCCTTGATCCGCGCCGCGCCGCTTCCGCGCCTCATGATTTTTAGCATTTTATCGCTTGCGTGCTGGATCGGCATGTCAAAGTAGTTTACGAATACGGGCGAGGCGATGATGCGCTCCACTAGCGCGTTTGAGGTCGTGCTAGGGTAGAGATAAAGTATGCGCGCGGTTTTGACGCCCTCGATCTTCTCGACCGCGTCGATGAGAGAGATGAGTCCGTCGCTAACCGCGTGATCGCGCATATACGAGCTGCTATCCTGCGAGAGAAAGCTAAAGTCGTAGTAGCCCTTTTTTACGAGCTTTTGCACCTCGTCTACGATGTTTTCGAGCGAGCGGGATTTTAGCTTGCCCTTAAAGGTCGGGATCGCGCAGAAGCTGCATTTTTGATTACAGCCTTCCGAAATTTTGATGTAGGCGTGGTAGTTTGAGCCCGTTATCACGCGCTCTTCGCTTGCTTGCAGGTAGGTGTCCGGGCTAAATAAATTTTGCTTTTTTAGGATGATTTCATCGATCTTGTCGTAGTCTCCGACGCCGGTGAATAGATCAACCTCGGGCAGCTCCTTCATCAGCTCCTCGCGGTAGCGCTGCATGAGGCAGCCCGTGACTACGAGCAGGGAGCCTTTTTTACGCGCTTCGTGCATATCAAGGACCGCGCGGATGCTCTCTTCTTTGGCCGAGTTTATAAAACCGCAGGTATTTACGATGATGACGTCGGCGCTTGCGACGTCGGGCGTGATCTCGTAGTTTGAGAGGCGTCCGAGCATGATTTCAGAATCCACCAGATTTTTGTTACAGCCTAAGGATACTAAGTGAAGTTTGCCCATCTTATACCCACAGATTGTCGATCAGACGCGTTTTGCCCACGTACGCGGCGACTAGGATAATGGTGTTGTTTGGCTCTATTAGCGAGATTTCGTTTAAATTTCTATCGACGATCGCGACGTAGTCGACGTTTAGCGGCTCTAGAGTTTGCAGCATCTCGCCTTTTATCGTTTGCGTGCTTAGCTCGCCGGCTGCGATCAAATTTGAAGCTTTTTTAAGCGAATGCGAAAGCTTAAGCGCCTCTAGCTTTTGCCCATCGTCTAGATAGGCGTTTCGCGAGCTAAGCGCCAGTCCGTCGCGCGCGCGAACGATCTCGCAAGGCACGATCTCTAAATTTAAAAAACAGGTCTTTACGAAATTACGCACGATGAGCAGCTGCTGCGCGTCCTTTTTGCCCATATAGACGCGCTTTGCGTTTGTTAGATTAAAGAGCTTGTTTAGCACGCGAAGCACGCCGTCAAAGTGTCCAGGGCGAGTCTTGCCCTCAAGCACGCTTGCTAAATTTTCAGGCGCGCTGATTAGCGGCTCGGTATCAAAATATAGCTCCTTAGCCTCAGGCGCAAACATCGCATGCACGCCCAGCTCCTCGCAAATTTTAGCGTCGTTTTGTTCGTTTTTCGGATAGTCCTCAAAGTCCTCGCCGGCTAAAAACTGAGTCGGGTTTACGAAGGTCGAAACGATCGCGGTTTTGTTTTCCGCTACGCACTTTTCTATGAGGCTAGCGTGTCCGTCGTGAAGTGCGCCCATTGTGGGTACGAAGCCGATATCTTCGGGATTTGCCGCGACGAAATCTCGCAGCTGTTCTGCTGTTCTTAAAATTTGCATTTTCTCTTCTTTATGTTTAATTTTAACGCGCGATTATATCAAATTTTATCTTTACTCTTACAAATATGTTATAATCACGCCAAAAAGCACAAAAAAGGTCTTAAAATTTGGATAATTACGAATACACGGAACTTCTAAAAACACTAAACACGAAAGTAGAAAATATAGCTGGCGTCGTAAAGCCCGAGAGTATAAAAGCTCGCTTAAAAGAGATCGAGGAGATGGAAAACGATCAAAATTTCTGGCAAGACATCGCAAAAGCGGGCGCAATCGGCAAGGAAAAAACTAAAATTTCAAATATCTTAAATAACTTCCTAAACGCTAAAAGCGCCGTAGACGACGCAAAAGATCTATATGAGCTGGCAAACTCTGAAAACGACGAAGAGACGATAAATTCGCTCTTTGCCGAGGCGGACGAGCTAGAGGACAAGATCGTAAATTTAGAAATTTCTATGCTGCTTAGCGGCGAGGATGACGGCAAAAACGCCATCGTCACCATCCATCCGGGCGCTGGTGGCACGGAGAGTAACGACTGGGCGAGCATGCTATACCGCATGTATCTGCGCTTTTGCGAGCGCGAGGGCTTTAAGGTCGAAACCCTGGACTTCCAAGAGGGCGAAGAAGCAGGACTAAAAGACGTGAGCTTTATCGTTAAAGGCGTAAACGCCTACGGCTATCTAAAGGCTGAAAACGGCATCCACCGCCTCGTGCGAACCAGTCCGTTTGATAGCGCCGGACGCCGTCATACGAGCTTTACAAGCGTGATGGTAAGCCCCGAGATCGACGACGACATCGAGATAGAAATCGACGAAAAAGATCTAAAAATCGACACCTACCGTGCAGGCGGGGCAGGCGGTCAGCACGTAAATAAAACCGAGTCCGCCGTGCGTATCACTCACGTGCCCACCGGCATCGTCGTGCAGTGTCAAAACGACCGCAGCCAGCACAAAAACAAAGCCACCGCAATGAAAATGCTAAAATCGCGCCTGTATGAGCTAGAGCTGATGAAACAGCAAGAAGCCGCCGGCAGTATCGAAAAAAGCGAGATCGGCTGGGGGCATCAAATCCGCTCCTACGTGCTTTTCCCGTATCAGCAGGTAAAAGACAACCGCAGCGGCGAGGCGTATAGCCAAACCGACGCGATACTAGACGGCGACATAAAAAAGCTCATCGAGGGCGTTTTGGTAAGTCAAAAAAGCATAAACTAGAAAGGAAAAATATGGAAATTTCAGCTCTTTTAAACCAACTAGGCTACAACGAAAACGACGCGACCACCGCGCAAGTTAAGCGCATACTAAACAACTGCGACGGGTTAAATTTAAGCAGTATTATCACGCTAAACGACCATCTAAAACCGCTAGGCGGCTTTGTCGCGATGAGCGGTAGCGAGGATGTGTTTAAGATAAAAAACGCGGGCAAAACGTCTGACGCGCAAAGCGACGCGCTAAACGTGATCGAAAACTGGGCTGAAAAAAACAAAATAAGCATAAAAAAAGTAAATGAAAATACTCACTACATACTAGGTAAAACCATATGACAAACTACGATATCATCGTCATCGGCTTTGGCAAAGCAGGCAAAACTCTCGCCGTAAAAGCCGCAAATTTAGGCAAAAAAGTCGCCGTGATTGAAAAATCAGCGCAGATGTACGGCGGAACGTGCATAAACGTCGGCTGCATCCCGACAAAAAAGCTAGTAAATTTAAGTAAAGAAGCGCAATACGTAAATAACAACGTCGCGGGCGAATACTTCACGCTAAGCATCGAGAAAAAAGACGCTCTCGTCTCCGCGCTTAGAGCTAAAAATTTCGCGATGCTTGACGGCAACGCAAACATCGACGTGATAAACGGCACGGCTAAATTTATGGATAAAAACAGCGTCGAAGTCACGTCCCCTGACGGCGCAAAAAGCGTACTTACCGCGCCTACTATCGTTATAAATACGGGCTCGGTTAATGAAAAACCAAGCTTTGAGGTTAGTTCAAATTTGGCTTACGACAGCACGGGGATTTTAAGCCTAAAAACGCTTCCAAAACACCTAGTAGTCGTGGGCGGTGGATACATCGGGCTTGAGTTTGCCTCGATGTTTGCCAAATTTGGCTCAAAAGTCACTATCATAGCTCGCTCGGGCGTGCTAAAAAACGAGGACGAAGACGTAAAACAGAGCGTAAAAGCGCTGCTACAAACGCAAGGCGTCGAAATTTTAGAGGGTTGCGAAGTTAAAAATTTAAAAGATTGCGCGCTAATTTTTACCCAAAACGGCGAGACGAAATGCCTTGAAGCGGACGCGTTTTTACTAGCGACCGGACGAGTAGCGGCGAGTGGGGAGCTAAATTTAAGCGCGGCAGGCGTACAAACGGACACCAAAGGAAACGTGCTAGTAAACGAGTTTTTACAAACCGCCCAGCCGCATATCTACGCAGTAGGCGACGTTCGCGGCGGCGAGCTTTTCACGTATACGAGCCTAGATGATTTTCGCATCGTCTTTGACAAGCTTTTTGGCACGGGCAAACGCAGCACGCTAAACCGCTCGCCTCACGCCAGTACGCTTTTTACCGAGACTCCGCTAGCTAGCATCGGGCTAAACGAGAAACGAGCGACGGCTCAAAATTTAGATTTTAAAGTCCTAAAACTCCCGCTAGCAGCAGTTCCTGGCGCAAAGGTAGTCGGCAACGAAACGGGATTTTTAAAAGCGATCGTTGATGCAAAAAGCGGCAAAATTTTGGGCGCGGCGTTTCACTGCGTTTATGCAAACGAGCTTATCAACGAGATCGCCATCGCGATGGCTCTTGGCGCGGGCGCTGATTTTTTCAAAAATCAGATTTTTACGCATCCTAGCATCAGCGAAGCGTTAAATGATTTGTTTGGACAATTTTAATAAATATAAAGGATAGAAAATGAAAAATTTACTTCTTGCCTTTATCGGGTTTTTGTTCGTAGGATGCGCAGCCTCAAGCGGCGGCGGACCGGCGAGCGATAACGCTGATTACGACTTCAACAAACGAGCGATCGATATACTAAAGCCAAAATGCGAAAAGGGTAACTACTCGGCTTGCAACGACCTAGCCATCAGCTATCAAAATCTAAAAGACCATAAAACGGCGCAAAAATACTACGATAACGCATGCCAAAACAACTATCAGCTAGCTTGCACCAACCTAGCTAATATGTATCAATTAGGCCTTGGCGTAGACAGGGATAAAAATAAAGCTTTGGAGATCTTTAACGCCTCTTGCACGAACGGAGGGGCGATATCTTGCTACTATCTAGGCGACTTTTACCGCTCCGGCGACGAGGGCAAAGAGCCTGACTACGTCGCTGCCATGAGCGCATACGAAAGAGGCTGCAAGCTAGGAGATATCCCGTCATGCACAAATACGGCAGTGCTATACGAACACGGCCTAGGCGTATCGCAGGACGAGTCAAAAGCCAGAAACATCTACCGCTCAGCGTGCTTTAGCGGAGATTCGTCCGCATGCGACAACCTAAAAAGAATGGGCAGAAAACGCTAATACTAGGTCAAATTTAACGCCTTTAAATTCGGCATTAAATTTACTACGGCGGGTCAACTGAGACTCGCCTTTTTTTAAATCAATCACGTCAAATCTAACTTCAAATTTATTCGCCGGAAACTCCGTAAAAACCAAAAAATACCCGCTAAATTTAACGCCGCGCGCCCATAAATTTAACTCTGCAAATTTACCTTCACGATACGCGGTAAATTTTGCTTGCTTGGCTAACGCTGCGTAAATTTGAGCGCATTTAAAACAACAATCCTTTGTCGCAAATAACAAAAGAAACAACGCTAGATTTGAGTAAATTTATAAAAAGTAGAAAACGCAGGGGCTTATATTTAAGCCCCAGGAAACGTAGGTTTAGAGTAAAATTAAAATTTATAAGATACGTTAATCTTAAAGTTTCTGCCCGGCTCCCAGTCTACATAGTTTGGATCGCCTGTATAATCAGCCGTTCTTTGAGACTGCGAAGCGTATGCTTTGTTAAATAGGTTATAAATTCCGGCATTTATCTCTAGCCCTTTAAATTTACCGCTGCTTGGCGCATAGGTAGCGTAGATGTCGCTAACTGCGTAGCTTGGTATCTTAACGTTTTCATCATCGCCGGCCGATATGGTGTTTTTTGAAGCGAAGTAGATTAGGTTGTAGCCTATTAGCGTATCGATGCTAGAAAATGCGTACTCGGCGTTAAATGTATATTTATCGCCCTGATCGCGGTAGCCGATGACGTTTGAGGTGTAGTAGCCGCCGCTTGCCTTAGCGACCCTATCTTTATATTTTACCTTTTGGTGGGTGTAGCTAGCAGCTAGGCTTAGCGCGTCTAAATTTAGCCTTGCAAGTAGCTCAACGCCGCTTATATCGGCTCCGCCGGCATTTATCCTAACTAAAGTTTGATTTACGCGACCGCTTTGTGCATTATTATCTACTATTAAATTTTTATATTTCGTCATGAAGTATTTTGCAGAGAGGCTATATGAGCTAGCTTCGTTTATGTCGCCACGATATTTAAGACCGGTTTCATAGCTATTGCCGGTCGTAGCTTTTAGATCTTTATTTGCCGCCCAGTTTAAGGCGCCTCTTCTGCCTTCTCCGCTAGCCATCATCGACTCCATAACGTCAGGCCCTCTAAATACTCTTGCATAGCTTGCAAATGCGTTAAGACCTTTAAGGATCTCATAGTCGAGCGCAAGCGCCGGGGTAAATTCATCAAATTTATAGGTATAACTCTTTACGTTTCCGGCTCTACCATCATAGCTTTTTAACTCATGGCGAGTGTATCTGATGCCAGGGGTGACGGTTAGCGAGCCAAAATTTAGCGCATCTTCTGCGTAGATTGAGTAGTTATTTACCTTTTCAGGGTAGTTGTTATTCGGCTTATTAAAGTTTTTACTTTGATAAAACTCGGCTCCGTATCTAAGCGTCTGCGTCAAAGCACCAGTCTCGACTACGCTTTTAGCCTTTGCATTTATACCGTTTGTCTCTACGCCCCATTTTGAATCATCAATCCTTTGGTGTCTCGTGTTATAAGCCGTCACGTCTAAATTTAAAAGATCGCTCGGCTTATACTCGTATTTTAGCGTCGTCGTATCGCGCTCATATTTACGATTATCGACGCTATTTGAGCCGCTATACCAGCTGCCAAATTCTGCTCTTAAAGGATAAAGACCTTTAAATTCATTGTGCTCTCTTGAGATAGAAATCCTATGCGCGTCAAGGAAGCTGTAACCAAGCTTTAAAAGATAGCTAAGGTCGTTGCCGTCGCCACCTATCTTTCTTTTGTTGCCGCTTTTGCCGTAGTCGTAGCCTTTGTGATTAATAGCGGCTATAAAATCAAGCCCTTCAACCGGTGCGGTAAAGATCATAAGGCCTTGCGAAAATTCATCGTTGTTTGAAGCGTAGCCCGTTTTGATTTTTGCGCCGATGATTTCGCCATCATCAAGCAAGTCTTTTGCATCCACCGTTTTAAAGGCGACCGAGCCGCCAAGCGCGCCTGAGCCGTTTACCACTGATCTTGAGCCAACCTCGACATCGACTGCTTTTATAAGATCCGGATCTATAAGCAAGTCGGCGTTGTGGTGAAATGTATTTCCGTTTTGTTTTGCGCCGTCTATAGTAATATTTAGACCGCGGTCGCTAACGCCCCTCATGTAAATTTTTTGATTCATGCCGTTCGTGCCGCCTACGTAAACGCCAGGGATATCTCTCATCACGTCCTTTACTAGGCCGGCGTTTCTAGTGCTTATCTTTACGTCGTCCACGCCGTAGCCGCCGCCGGTGCTGGTTACCTCTACGCCGCTTAGCGTTACGTTTTCGGCGGCATTTGCGCCGATGGCTAGAGCCGCTACGAAAGAAATTTTCGCAACGTTGTTAAAACTCATTTTTTCTCCTTTTAAATTTATGAAATTTTGTGCCGATTTAGAAAATTATTTGATTTTTGTTTTCTTTATCTCGCATAGATTTTGAAAACGAATATTACAATTTTGAAGCTAAATTTAAAATAAATATATTAAAACAGCTTTTTTATTCGTTATTGACAATAAATACCATAATCTGATATAATTGCGCGCAAATTTTCATAAAAGGTAATAAATGGAATTTCTCAAACACAACGTCGATTACGTTATCATCGGCATTTTAGGGCTTATGAGTTTTACGGTAGTGTGGCTTACGATAGAGCGCTTGATCTTTTACGCAAACGTTAAATTTGAAAACTACAAAAATCAAGACGACTTTGAAGAGAGCGTAACTAGAAATTTGACAACGCTTTACATCGTTTATTCAAATGCCCCGTATATCGGACTTTTGGGTACCGTTGCTGGCATCATGGTAACCTTTTACGACATGGGTATGAGCGGCGGCATCGACACTAAAAGCATCATGGTCGGCCTATCTCTCGCGCTAAAAGCAACCGCGCTAGGCCTCATCGTCGCGATACCGACGCTAATGATCTACAACGCGTTTATGAGAAAGGTGGACGTACTCGTAAACCGCTACAAGGCTTCACGTGAGAATGCCTAAAAAAGAGGGATTAAACGTAATCCCGCTCATAGATATTATGCT
>CAUSIL010000065.1:0-9490 GCA_963531395.1 uncultured Campylobacter sp. | reverse complement strand
GCTTCACCGAGCATGCGCAAATGACGCTAGCGATAAACAATCTCTTTGATAAAAAGTACTGGCGCTCAAGCTCAAGACTAGGCGACGAGAGATCGTTTATGGTGAATTTTCACTATAATTTTTAATTAAATTTAAGTAGGCTCGTCGCGCGGCTAAATTTACGCGCGCGGCCAGCAAACTCGCTTTTAGCTCGCTCTTTTATACGATTCTTAGCATTAAGCTAAATTTAGATACATTTAGATTTTAAATTTTAGGAGGATAAATGAAAGCTAAATTTTCTATCATAGCTGCTGTTTTGGCGCTAGCTGGATGCGGCGATAACAACGTAGATACCGTGAAAAACTACACTCTGCCGCAGAAAAAATCAATGACGATAGGAGCGGCCGTAGACGGGTATGAAGGCTGCAAAAGCGTTAAGTGGGAGGATGTCAGCGCAAAGGATTTAAAAGCGGTCAAAATAACCTGCGAGGTCTCGGACGCTATCCTTAAAGCCCAGTTTGACAGCCAAAACGCCAGATACGAGGAGGCCGTACAAAAAGCCAAAGACGAGGCGCAAAAAAATGTAGACAGGGCGCTAGAGCGGATAATGAAAACCTATAACGACCTAAAAACCGAGGCCAGCGCCAATGCTAGCAAAGAAGAGCTGCTTGCTCTAGCGAATAAATTTTGTAAATACGACGAAGAGAAAGAAAAGAAACACACCTTCGGCGCGCCGGTAACCTGCGATAACGACGCTCTAGCTGGCGAGCTTTTGGATAAATATAAACTAAACGGAAAATCTTTTATATTTGCTACTTTCGTAAATCAGTTTCAGTGGGCTGCGCTTGACTCGCAGCGTCCGCCAAAGCCTATATTTTTCGGCGATATGCCAAAGAAAATCGGCTCGCGCACGTATGAGATTAAATTTATCATAAACACGGATAAAACCGTTGATGTAGACCGTAAAGCTGTGATGATAGAAGACGGGGAGCGCAGGGATATTAGCGGTAGCGTGCTTAGCAAATTTTACGACAGATAGGGTTTGGCCGTCTGAGTCATTAGACGCTTGCAGCGACATTTTGGGGTTACGCCTTTAAGGATCGCCGCGGTCTTCTTAACGCCCGTAAAGTTGCGTAAGATTTACCGAGCATGAAGGCTTTTTGCCGGTAAATTAAAGAGATTTAACTTTAGCTTTTTTGCGCTTTAAAATCACGTTTAAATTTAGATTTAGCGCAAATTTTATCCGCTCTAGTTTATCTAAATTTAGGCGATTTAAAACGTAAGATTTAGACTTTATTTGCTTTATTTACACTTCAAAACTTGATTTAGCGCCCAAATTTATGAGGCGGACTGCCGACCTCGTATTTAAATTCGCGAGCTTTTACAGGCGATTTAGCTTTTGCGATATTTGCGCGGTTGCCGCAAACTAAATTTACGCTCAAATCTAGCCCGAGTTTGATTTTTTATTAGGCTAGCAAAATGCTTTATATAAAACCTTGCAAAATAAGCGCGATAAAGCGTAAATTTACGCCTGCAGCGTCAAAATCAAAGATACGTCGTTTTGTTTTTTGTAATTTTGCGCTAATTTACCGCTTTTGCGAATCGGACGGGCTTAGCCAGCTAGTTTTTTAAAATTTACATAAATTTAAAACCCTCAAATTTACTCTGGCGGCTTTTTGCATTTACTTTTGGCTTTATACGTGCCGACGCTTTAGTTTGTCTTTTTACGCCACGCTTGCCAAATTTAACGTTAACGACTACTTCAAAAACGGCAACAAACGCAACCTAAATTTAGTCGCTACGTCCAGGTAAAATCCAAGCGTAGCCAAGAAATTTAGTCGCAAACATAAAGGCTCAAAGGGCAGAATCCAAAGCAAATTTAACAAACTTAAAGTGCAGACTCGGCGATACGGTTTTGCATTTTTGCAGATCGGGTTTTACGAGTAATCATAAAATTTAATGCGAAAATATAAAATTTGAAGTTTAAAAACAGCGACCGCGCAGGGTGCCCGCCTACAGGCCAAGCGTAAAAAGCGTAAAAAGCGTAAAAATAGATGGAGAACAAAACTCCCGATTAGACGAGTTTAATTTGTAAAACAAGAAAAAGAGGCGGACGAGAGGCAAAGCCAAGCGCCCGCTTAAATTTAGAAGCGTTGTCCGATAGTAAATTCAAACGTGCTCGTATCGTCGCCGTCTTGCTTTTTGAGCGGTTTAGCAAAGATTAGCTGAAGCGGTCCCATAGGCGTTACCCACTCGATACCGGCGCCCGCGCTATACCTGCTAATGCGTCCGTCGATATGATCTACGATACCAGGAGCCGTGACGTTTGCGATCTTGCCGTGGATCACGCCGTAGTCAAAGAACAGCACGCCGCGCATCTTTACGCGCTCTATTAACGGGAAGCTAAGCTCGGCCGAGCTATTAAACGACATATCGCCGCCCGTCTCATACCAACTGCCGCTAGAGACTTTGACTTTAGGAGAGACGGTTCTACTCTCAAATCCGCGTAGATTTCTGATACCGCCTAGATATAGTCTCTCGTTGATAGGCACCCAGCCGCGATCCCAAATTTTACCGAAGCTTGATTTAAACCTGAAAATAAGGTCATAGTCCACCCACTCTCTAATGCCCTGATACCAGTTGAAATTTGTTCTGCTCTTTAAAAATTTCTCATCTCCGCCCACGCCCGCAAACTCTAGGCTAGTGCTTGCGATGATACCGGTGCGAGGCAGGTAATAATCATCCGTGCTGTTATAGGTAATAGACGGGATGAGCGAGCTTTTTAGGCTCTTGCCGTCTTTGTAACCGACGGTTTTTAACACGTCGCTAAGCCCGCTGATACGGCTTTGTTCTATGATATAGCCCAAAGACGCGCTTAAATTTCTGGTTAGTTTTCTACCCACTACGACGTTTAAGCCGTATGATTTCTCGTCGTAGCTGTTCCAGTTATAGTCGTTAGCGTATAGCGTGCCACCTAGGCTGTATTCGCTATCAAAAAGGCGCGGATTGGTTAGACCTATCTGGCCTGAGAGTTCGTTATCGCTCCTATCGACGCTTACGACGCCCTTCATGCCGCTACCAAACACGTTCGTATCCGACAAACTTGCGTTAAGTAGCAAGCCGTCTGAGCTGCCATAGCCGATACCGCCGCTGATAGAGCCGGTGGAGGCCTCTTTTACTTTTACGAGTAGATCGACTTGATTTGCTCCGACGCGTTGTTCCTCGATCTCGACATCGTCAAAGTAGCTCGTTCGCTTTAGCGCGTCTTTACTATCTTGCAAGTCGGTTCTACTATATAAATTTCCCTCCGTGAGGTATAGCTCTCGTCTAACGACTCTATCTACGGTTCTATCGTTGCCTGAAATTTGCACGTTTCTTATATATACTTTTTCGTCCGGCACGACCTCGTAGACGATACTTACGGTCTTATCCTCGACGTTTTTCTCGGTTTTTGGATTTATCCTTACAAATGCATAACCCTTGTCCGCTACGATATCGTCGAGCTTTTTCATATCTTGTCTTAGACGAGCGGAGTTCATCACGTCGCCGCTCTCTAGCCTAAAGTCTCTTAAAATTTTCTCTTTATCAAGCTCTAAAAACTCAGGCGCTTCGATATCTACGCTAGATACTCTATACTGCTCGCCCTCGGTCACGTAGTAGGTGAGATCTGCAGTGTAGTTATCCATATAGGCGTTTAGATACGGGTTTGAGACCGTGGCGTCTAGGTAGCCTTTTTGATAGTATTTATCTTGGATTCTCGCAGGATCATTCGGTAGCTCAAAAAGCTTAACCTTACCGTCGTTTCTACCCCACATCCAGCCCATAAATTCGCGCTCTTTATTCGCTACCACAGGCTCCACGTCGCCATAATCAAAAAGCTTTGCGCCGACTAAATTTACGTTTTCTATTATGATATTTTCGCCGCGGTTTATGTTCATCGTGACAAAAAGGCTGCTTTCATTACCTGCTACCGGCTCTTTGGTTACGTCTACGATAGTGTCAAAGTATCCTTTTGACTCGTAGTACTGCCTGATGCGCTCTTTTGCGCGCTCGATGGCTAGCTCGTCGTACATGTTGCCTTGTTTGATATTGATTAGCCCGTCGATAGCGGTTTTGTCGTTAGTCACTACGCCTTTGATATCGATACGAGCGATGCTAGGCTTTTCTTTTACCGTTACGGTCACGTCGCCGCCCTCGTTTTCGATATAGATATCGTCGAAGTAGCCCTGCCTAAAGAGCTTTGCGATCGCCCTATCCGTACTATCGCCGCTTAGCTCGTCGCCGACTTTTAGCCCCATTATCTCCTTTGCCGTTTCGGGAGACAGATGCACAAGACCTTTGAAATTTATGGAAGTTATCTGCTGGGCGTTTGCCAAAACGGCACCCAGAAGTAGTAGAAAAACGCTTTTTTTCATTTATTTAACCTAAAAGTGATGATAAGGCTGTATAATAGCACATTTTATTTTTAAACAATATAAATTTAAAAGGCGAATTTATGAAAATCGGTATCGTAGGCCTAGGACTCATCGGCGGCTCGCTAGGCCTTAGCCTAAAAAACGAGAAATTAATCAGCTGCGTTAGCGGCATGGATCTAAACAAAGAGCACGAAGAGCAGGCAATCAAGCTCGGTCTCGTGCATGAAATTTTGACGCTTGAGCAGATGAAGCAAAAATGCGACATGATATTTCTAGCTATCCCCGTAGAAGCCATCATCAAAATCGTCAAAGAATTTGAAGGCATAGGCGAAAACACGACCATCGTAGATCTAGGCAGCACCAAGCAAAAAATCATCGAAGCCGTGCCTGAGAGCATCAGGCAAAATTTCATCCCCGCTCACCCGATGGCGGGCACGGAGTACTCCGGTCCGACCGCCGCTTTTTCTGGACTTTTTAAAGACGCGGTCGTAGCTATCTGCGACTTTAAAGAAAGCGGCGAGATGCACGTCAAGCGCTCGGTAGAACTCTTTTCGCACCTGGGTATGAAGATTATTTTCATGAGCGCGGCAGAGCACGACCACCGCGCCAGCATCATCTCCCATCTGCCCCACGCCATCAGCTTTTCGCTAGCTAGCAGCGTGCTAAAAAAGGAAAACAAAAAAAATATCATCGCGCTAAGCGGCACGGGATTTAACGGCATGATCAGGATCGCCAAAAGCTCGCCCGTGATGTGGACGGATATCTTTAAACAAAACAAGCAAAATTTGATAAATTCGATAGACCTTTTCAAAAAAGAACTTGACGAATGCGAAAATTTAATCAAAAACGAGAAGTGGGACGAGCTGCGAGAATGGATGAGCGAAGCTAGAAAAATACGGGAAATTTTATAAATTCAGGCGCAAATTTACCTTAAATTTATCGCTTTTTAGTACAATCGGCGTCTTTAAGATTTAGGAGATTTTATGAGAAGACGCGGCAATGGGAATTTGATATTTTTCGGCGTTATTATTTTGCTTTTAGTTGCGGCGATAGCTTTTTTATTTACTTCAAAAACATTTGAGCGCGAAGCGCCTAGCATCGCCATCTCAGATCAAATTTACTGGAACCTAACTTCGCCCCTACCGATCAAAATAACCGACGAAAGCGGCGTAAAATCGGTTAAAATTTCGCTCGTGGATGAAAAAGGCAGCGTAAATTTGCTAACTCAAAAATTTGAAGCGCCGTCTGAGATCGTTGATTTAAATTTGACCTTTCCAAAAACGGGATTCGGAGCACAAAAAGATATCTATAACATCGTGATCGAGGCCACAGATACTAGCAAATGGGGATTTTTCCTCGGCAACACGCAAAAAAAAGAGGTCAAAATCACCGTCGATAACAAAAAACCCGACGTAAACATCCTAAACCACTCATACGCCATCACAAAAGGCGGTAGCGCTACGGTCGTGTTTAAGGCGACCGACGAGATGCTAAAAGAGGTCTATATCGAGACGAATTACGGTAAAAAATTTATCCCAAGCAAATTCGTAAAAGACGGCTACTACGCCTCGCTAGTAGCTTGGCCTGCACAGCAAGGCTCGTTTAGCGCCGACGTCGTAGCGCTTGATGCGGCGGGAAATATCACAAAAAGCAAGATAAGATTTTTCTACCAAGACAAAAAATACCGCATCTCAAAGATAAAACTGGACGGACAAAGTAGATTTCTAAACGAGAAAATCCCTGAGCTAGCGCAGCAATACGCCAAAAACTACGACGCGATGAGTAATCTGGAAAAAATGAAATTTGTTAATGAAAATCTACGCGAGGCAAATGAGAAAATAATCTCGCAAATCGCCGCAAAAGTCGATATAATAGCGGCGGAAAATTTTAGCGTGAATAAATTTTACCCGCTTAAAAACGGCAAAGCGGTGGCTAGCTTCGGCGACCACAGATACTATACCTTTGAAGACAAAGACGTGAGCGAAAGCTGGCACATGGGCATCGACCTAGCCTCGACGCAAAGAGCCGACATCGTCGCTAGCAACGACGGCACGGTTGAATTTGCCGCAGAAAATGGCATCTACGGGCGTAACGTCCTGATAAATCACGGATTTGGCCTTTTTTCGCTCTACGGACACTGCAGCTCGCTAAATATCAAGGCCGGCGACTCCGTCAAGGCCGGCGACGTCATCGCAAATACCGGAGTTACGGGCCTAGCGATGGGCGATCACTTGCACTTTGGCATGCTGGTGCAAGGCATAGAAGTGCGCCCCGAAGAGTGGATGGATAACGGCTGGATGAAAGATAACGTAACCGGCGTTTTGAACGCGGCCAAAAAAATGGTCGAATAAATTTACCGTTTTGTTGTAAATTTGTTGTATAATGGCAAAAATAAGAAAAATAAGGGCGAAAATTTGAAACAAACAACCATAAAATCAACCGTAGAAGGCGTAGGTATCGGGCTTCACAAGGGCGAGCCGATAAAAATCACGCTTGAACCGCTCGGGGCGAATTCGGGAATAATATTTTACAGAAAAGACCTAGGAGTGAGCTTTAAGGCAGAGCCGAAAAACGTCATAAATACCCAAATGGCAACCGTAATCGGTGGCAAAGAGGGCTACATCTCGACGATCGAGCACCTCCTTAGCGCGATAAACGGCTACGGCATAGATAACGTCCGTATCGTCCTGGACGCCAACGAAGTTCCTGTCATGGACGGCTCGGCGATAAGCTACTGCATGATGCTGGATGAAGCCGGCACGGCGGAGCTTGACGCGGACAAAAAAGTAATCGTAATCAAACGCCCGATAGAAGTAAACAAAAACGGAAAATTCGCCAGAGTAACGCCGTCAAATAATCCAAAATTCGACTTTACGATCAAATTTGCCCACCCGATAATAGGCGAGCAAAATTACGTGTTTGAGTTTAGCAAACAAGCTTACATCGAGGAGATCGCGCGCGCTAGGACGTTTGGATTTTTAAAAGACGTGCAGATGCTAAGGGCGCAAAATTTAGCCCTCGGCGGAAGCTTAGACAACGCCGTAGTTATCGACGATAATAAAATTTTAAATCCTGAAGGTCTGCGCTTTGAAAACGAATTTGTTCGTCATAAAATTTTAGACGCTATCGGCGATCTAAGCCTGATGGGTGCGCCTTTGATGGCTGATTATACGAGCTTTGCGGGTAGCCACGAGCTAAACCACGAGCTAACGCTAGCTATCCTAAGCGACGATAAAAACTACGAAATCGTCACGCTAAAAGGCGATTTCGCGCGCGAGTACCAAAAGGTATTTGCATAAAAAATATCCAAATTTTAGTTATCGCTCTTAGCTCGCCGCTAATCGTCGGCATTTATGACGAAAACGGCGAGCTTATAGAGCAAATTTCTAGCGAAGAAAAATCCGACGTCTCTCTCGTAAAAATAATGGACGAGATTTTAAACGGCGGCAAATTTAATCTACGAAAAATCATCTACGCAAACGGCCCGGGAAGCTTTATGGGCGTCAAAGTCGCCTACGTCGTTTTAAAGACGATTAGCATCGTAAAAGAGTGCGAATTTTACGCAGTTAGCGGCTTTGAGCTAAACGGCGGCGATCCGATACGGGCGAATAAAAACTTAAGCTTCGTAGATACGCCTGAGGGCGTCAAGCTACAAAAAGCGCAAGCGGGCGAATTTGGCTTACCGCAAAATTTAGCCGTTTTAAATCTAAATTTAGATACTCTACCAAATTACGTTATACAAGCCGTTTAGGAGATTTTTTGCAAATTTTAGTTCCCGCCACGAGCGCAAACATCGGTCCCGGTTTTGACGCCCTAGGACTTGCCCTAGAGCTACGCAACACAGTCGAGATAACGAGGGCAAACTTCGCCTCCGTGAGCATTTTGGGCGAAGGCAAAGACAACGCGCTTCTTAAAAAAAACAACATTTTTTTATCTATTTTCAATGAAATTTACGTCAAACTAACGGGCAAAAAAGATACTTTTCGCATGATTTTTACCAATCAAATCCCGTTTTCTCGCGGACTTGGAAGCTCCTCTGCAGTCATCACTTCAGCCATCGCGGCGGCTTATGCGGCGGCTGGATTTAAGGCGGATAAAAGCGCGATTTTAAACCAAGCCCTAGTTTACGAAAACCACCCCGACAACATCGCTCCGGCGACGCTTGGCGGCTTTGTTAGCTCCGTCGTTGAAAACGGCAAGGTAAAATATCTAAAAAAACCTTTGAGCGCCGATATCAAAGCCGTCGTCGTGATCCCTGATAAGCCGATGAGCACGAACGAATCTCGCGCCAAGCTACCTAAAAATTTCACTATGGGCGAGTGCGTTAGCAACCTCTCTCACGCCGCATTTCTCACGGCTTGCTTTTTTAGCGAAAATTACGAGCTTTTAATGACGGCGGCAAAAGACGTCATGCACGAGCAAATCCGCATGCAAAGCCTACCAGAGCTCTTTGAAGTGCGCAAGATAGCCTACGAAAACGGCGCTCTTTTAAGCACGCTTTCGGGCAGCGGATCGAGCTTTTTAAATATAGTTTACGCGGGCGATGCGGCAAATTTAAAACAAAAACTGCAAGATAAATTTAAGAGCTTTAGAGTTGAAATTTTTAATTTCGACAACGACGGGATAAAAATCCTACAAAGCTAAAAAAAAGCTAAAAGAAGTTATAATAATGGCTCAAAAATTTATCCCTATCAGGACGTGCGTGGTCTGCAAAAAGCGCTTTGAACAGCAAATTTTGCGTAGATACAGACTGATAAATTCTTCGCTATTTTTCGGAAACGGAAACGGACGCAGCTTTTATCTTTGCGAAGAATGTCTAAAAAAAGACGAGAAAATTTTAAGAAAATCGCTCGGAAGAGTCGCAGGCAGCTTTATCGCGACGCTACAAAACGGGCAAAATTTAAAGGAGATACTCTTAAATGGGGACTGTTCGAATTTCAGAGATAGCAAATGAGCTCGGTTACAATAGCAAAGAGGTTTTAGAAAAGGCTATTGAACTTGGGCTAAAGGTCAAAACGCACTCAAGCGGCGTTAGTCCTGAAGAAGCGGCGGCGCTATACACCTACATCCAAACCGGCGAGATCCCCGAAGCTCTC